>JAEWWL010000084.1 GCA_023396365.1 Methanobacteriota archaeon | reverse complement strand
ACAGTTTTGTTTGTATATGAAAGGCCGTCAGTCTCTTTAAGTTCATCAAACTGATAGACCCTCGGTCCGTACTGATAGCCTGTCTCATTGTACCATTCATCAGGATAACCTCCTTCAGAAACATCCTCAGTTACCGGGTCTGTTACAAGTCCGTTTGAATATTTTACAATCAGTTTTGCAGTTAATGCTTTCCAGTCAGAGATGATTTCATCACCGCGGCTTACAGTGAAATTTGAGATTATGCTTATGGCACACTCAGAATCACCGCTAACAAGGCATTTCCCGGCTGATTCATCTGTATCTTTTAATTTTGCAAATGATTCCTCTTCAAGCCTTTTCTGCTCTTGTGAAATATCATCTGTCATTGCATTGTATTTCAGCATCGCCCAGTTTGTCAGCAGATCAAATGTCCAGTAGGCAGTGTTGTAATTGTAATCAAGGCGGTTTCCCTTTGTATATGAGTCAGATACCTCCTTTGATGAGGCATATATGGGTGCATATACGGTTTCGTATGCAACTGCAGGTCCAAACCATAAAACGCCTTTTAGCTCTTGCGGAAGGTCAGGCCTTATCTGTGCAACATAGCTGTATGAGCAGAATATTGCTGATATCGGTCTTACATTTGCACCCGGACGAACTTCCATTTCTGTTTCATTCTGAAAATCTGTATGGGCATCATGTGGTCCGAGATAGCGGTAGGGATTTCCAAAAGGCCCTGCGGCATCACCTTTTGTTAAATCAAATTCTGTTCCTTCATAGTGATCACGAAACATGTTGATGGCGGTTTTAAAGTCCACTTTTTCATCAGGCTTTATTGAAAACGGATAATCCTTTGTGTATGAATTTTCAACATAGGGAGATAATTCAAGCGAGGGCGAAAGTTTGTCTTCAAGCCTCCATACTCTCATAAGTGAGTAGTATGGGTGTGAGTACTCCCCGTAGCTTACAGTTTTGAGCCAGTCTAATTCACCATCAGCCGGACTCCACCATCCTGCCTTTTCTGCGGCAGAAAACAGATTTTTTGAATACATCATGTCAGGACTGTTTTTCTTAACCTCACGAATCCTGAATTCATTTGCGGCAACAAATACTTCTCCGTCCGGAATTTTTTCAGCAACCCACAGCCCGCCTGTTTCTTCGGCAGGATTTCCGCACATTTCTATGACCCAGGCTTCTTTTTCATCGGCAAAAATCAGAGTTTCACCTGTTCCGTAGTAGCCGTATCTGTCGATAAGATCTCCCACAAGTGATACGGCTTCTTTAGCTTTTGTGCATCTTTCAAGTGCGAAATTTGAAAGCTCGGATGAATAAAACATTCTCTTGTTTTCCAAAGCAGACGGTTCATATTTTGCATAATCTGTGCATTCCGCGCTCATCAGGTTTTTCTCGTTTATCATGCCGTATGACGCGGTATAGTAGGCATAAGTATGTGGAACCTGTTCAATTGAGCCAAGTACAATCAGATCAGAATTGTCTCCTTTGTTTCCGGCGGCATCAGAGCCGCTGTTTGGATCAAAGCAGACAATCCTTTTGCTGCCGGCTTCGTGGTCGGCTGAAGGAATGTAGGTTATCACCACATCATCGATATTTCTCCAGTCTTTTCCGACACCATCGTTTGTATGTCCGATGTACACTGATTCGTCCGACGATGCATCCGGAGTTACGACAAATATGGTGCAGGCCATAACAGATGCCGGCACACATATCAGAATAAGCATTGCAAAGAGCGATAAAAGAAAAGTTCTCTCACCGGTTTTTTTATTGCACAACCTGTGTTCACTGATTTTTTTAAAAAACATGATTAGTTAAAATAAGATTTCAACTGTATTTGAATATTATTACATCTCGTCTCTTGCCTTTAAGTGAACCTTAAAAAGCGTGCCAAGATGATTGTCAAAAGAATCATTCACAACAAGTGAGCTTACAACAACCGGACGGAAATTTCCATTTGAGAGTTTTACTGCAATTTTTGTCTTTTTGCCGAAGAAATTGCTTTCCCTTACAGCGTTTTTGAAGGTGTCTTTTATCGGCTCGGCAGACAGGATGTCATAGAAAACCAGGTAATTATTGATAGAATCTGTTGCAACATCAGCGATTGTCCTGTTAATCATGTGCTCTGCATAGGGATTAAGAAATATTATCCTTCCTGCCGAGTCAAGAAGGAAGTATGCATCCATCTCTGTCATCGACTTGTATGCAAGAATCGCCGGCAGTTCATAATTTTCCTTTGAAGCCCTTTTAAGCTGGGCATTTTTGATTGCAATTTCTACATTAGAATAGATGTCATTTGCAGTAAACGGTTTTATGATATATCCTGCAGGCGATGATTCGGCGGCTTTTGTAAATATTTCTCCGCCCTCCTCGCCGGAGACAAAGAGCACCGGTATTTTAAACATTGAGGTAATGTATCTGGTTGCAAGAATTCCGTCAATTTTTCCGTCCAGGTTTATGTCCATAAGGATAGCTTCCGGAAGATGCTTTATCGCCATGCTTATGGCCTCCTCGCCGGTAGAGACTTTTGCAACGACAGCGTAGTCCTTTTTTGAAAGCATTCCTTCCATGAGTGATGCTATGAGATTGTCATTTTCAACAATCAGTATCTTTTTTTTCTCTTTTTTCGGCTGCGGTATTATTTTAACCCCTCCCCGGTTTTTGCAGGAAATTTTATTGTTCTTTGTTATTTTCTCGTGATTTTTATGAAATGGTGCCTGGTGATGCTTTCAGGACTGACTCTGTGTACGGATTTTATCCTGCAGTATATTTTAATCATTTTCATGTATGTAAGGCCTTAATAATAAAAGAAGTCCTTAAATGTCTGCTCACCGGCATGTAAATTATATGAAGGGAGAGGAGAGGCATTTAAAAAAACCCTGCATCTTTCGCCGCTTTTATGCACTCGCCAGTCGCAGAAAAGGCATCTGATAATTCGGAAAAGTTAGGGACACCTGCCTCATTTAATATTTTTATTCCGGGCATCATCCTTTCGCCCCCTATCAGGCAGCCGACAACCATTTTGTCTGTCTGCAAAGAGAATCTTACAATCTCCTTTGAAAGTCTGACAGGATCTATTGAGGTTACCGGTGCTGCGGCAACAAATGCTATGTCCCATTTGTCCTGGTGGCGGATTAAAACATCAAGCGTCTGTGCGTATCTTTTCTCTCCGGCATCACCAACCATATCTATTGGATTTTTGCCGCTCCAGCCGAAAGGAAGGATACTGTTTAATTCATTTTTAGTCGCATTGTCAAGATCAATAAGAATTATATTGTTGTCTTCTGCATAATCGGCAGATAAAACTGCAAAACCGCCTGCACTTGTGACAACAACTGCACGGTTTCCTTTGGGCCAGCCTTCGGATGCCAAAAGCCCTGCTGTCTGAAACGCTCTTGTAACAGATGCTGCTGTAACAATTCCTGTTTCCCGAAAAGCCTCACGGTAAATTTCCCAGCTTCCGGCAAGTGAACCGGTATGTGAGCGTGCAGCAGCACTTCCTCTTGCAGATCTTCCTGCTTTTATCGCAACAACAGGAAGATTTCTGATGAATTTTTTGACATCACTTAAAAAAACTCTTCCATTGACAAGCTCTTCAATGTATAAAACCAGAGCTTTTGTTCTTCCGTCTTCGGCCATCGCCTGTATATAATCTGAAAATTTAAGATCAGCCTGGTTTCCAACAGAAATAATTGCTGAAAGGCCGACATTAGCTGTGATGTCCCTGTCAGTTGCCGCCGAAATAATAGCTCCGCTTTGTGATATAAATCCGACAGGGCCGGATTTTGGAAGGGCGGGGCTGAATGTTGCATTTAATGAAAGCTTTGGGATTATGATTCCAAGACAGTTTGGCCCCGCAATCCTGAGTCCGTATTTTTGAGCGGTTTTAACAATCTCCTCCTCAAGTATTCCTCCCGCATCTCCGGTCTCTTTAAATCCGGCAGAGATGATTACAGCGAGTCTGACTCCGGCAGCTCCTGAATCTTCGATAATCTCTTTTACCTTTTCTGCCGGAACACATACAATAACCCAGTCCGGTGCGGGTTTTATATCAGATACTTTTTTAAAAGCCTTTATTCCAAAAATCTCTTCTCTTCCGGGATTTACCGGAAATACTTCTCCTTTGAATCTTAACAGATTCTGCATCACAAAGTATCCTACTTTTCCTTCTGTTGCAGAAGCTCCTGCAACAGCAATTGAATCCGGATGGAATAAATCCTTAAAAAGAGTTTTTTGCGTTTTTAAAGCAGTTTTCTTATGAACTTTATTTTCATCAGTTATGAAGCGTGCATCAACACATACAGCGCCGCTTTGGCCCAGGACTACCGGATTTATGTCAAAAGAGACTATATCAGTATTTTCCTCAAAGAGTTTTGAAAGTTTTAGTATAATATCTGAAAGTGCATCGGTGTCAAGAGGTTTTGATCCTCTGAATCCGTTGAGCACGGAAGAAATTCTTGTATCGGCGATCATCGACTCAGCTTTTTTTAGATCAAGCGGAATAAGTCTGAATGCAATGTCTCTCCAGAGCTCAACAAGCGTTCCGCCGGTTCCAAAAGACATGACTTTTCCAAATGAAGGATCGGTTGTCCCGCCGATAAAGACCTCTGTTCCTGCAGGAATCTGCTCAGCAACGATTACGCCTTTTATTGCCGCACCTTTTGCCCTTTCCTTTACCCTTGCAATAAGGGAATCATATTCGCATAAGAGCTGTTCTTCATCACAGATTTTGGTTACGACTCCTCCCACATCTGTTTTATGTGAGATGTCAGGCGATGATATCTTAAGAACGAGGGGAAAGCCGGTTATCTGTGAGGCTTTGACGGCCTCATCCCGGCTGTGAACAAGCCTGTGTACTGGAACCGGTATTCCTGCTGATTCCAAAAGAGAATAGGCATCAGTCTCCTGCATAAGTCCTGTTGGCATAAGAGAATGATGAATTTGCATCTTATTTAATCTGTCTGGCTTTTTTACTTCCTGCTGCATCCCGGGCCTTTTAGTACGCTTCTTCCACCGGATCTTCTGACAACTTCAATTTTTGCAGGTATTCTCTCTTTGATTGCCGCAACATGAGAGATAATTCCTATCAGCTTTCCATCCTGTTTTAGACCTGAGAGTGTTTCTATTGCTGTTTCAAGTGCATCATCATCAAGAGTTCCAAAACCTTCGTCTAAAAATAAAGAGTCGACGCGGACATTTCTTCCTGCCATTCCAGAAAGTCCGAGTGCAAGTGCCAGGCTTACAATAAAACTCTCGCCGCCGGAGAGATTTTTGGTGGAGCGGATTTCTCCTGCCTGATAATTGTCTATTACACACAGGTCAAGATTTTTTTCCGGATTCTGAATTAAAAGATACCTGTCATTCATGCTCTCAAGTTTTTTGTTGGCGTTTGCTATCATTATCTCAAATGTCAGCCCCTGTGCAAAATTTCTGAATTTTTTGCCGTCAGCTGAGCCTATTAACTCATGAAGCCTCTCCCATTTTTTGTAAATTTCCGTCTGGCAGGATATATGCTCCATTTTTTGGGAGAATTCCTTCTTTTTATTTTCATTATCCTGAATTATTCTGTCGATACCCCCGGTTTCTGCGATGATGCTCCTGTTATCCCGGTCAGCCTTCTTTTTATCTTCCGAAATCTCTTCTGCATTCTTTTCTGAAAGGCGTTTTTCTCTCTCTTCTTTCAGGCTTTGCTGTGCTCTAAGAAGCATTTCCTCTGTGCTTTTGCGGCGGGCGGTGATCTCCTCTCTTTTTTGTTCAAGGTGTTTTAGATCTTCCTGCAAAATTCTTGCATTTAAAAATTCATCCTCATCTGCAAATCCGGCATCAGCAATTTCATCTAAAAAAACACTCTCCTTTGCCATTAAAGTGGATGAGTACCTTGTTTTTTCAGTAAGAAGCTTATCTTTCTTGTAGGTCTCCGAATTTAATGTGCCTGAAAGACGCTGTTTCTCTCCTTTTATCTCATCGTATTTTTTCTGAGCCTGAAGAATGAGATCTGATAACTTTTTCTCCTCCTCCTTTGGATTTTTATCTCCATAAAGACTGAATCTTTCATTTGCATATTTCAAAATTGTCTGCTTTGATTCCGAAAGCTTATCTGTTGCCTCCTGGAATTCGGATTGAAGATCTTTGAGGTATTTTTGAGAGTTCTTAAGATCATTGTTTAATATTGCTGCTTCTTTTGAAAGGTTTTCTTTTTCAGATGCATTAACTCTGTAATTATCTCTTCTCTCTTCAAGAGAGTTTATAATTATAGAAGTGTCATTTAAAATTTCATCTGCATCAAAAGAGGATAAATCCGGGATGCCGGTTAAGAGCCTGCATAATTTTTGATATTCAAGTTCAAAGGCTTTTATGGAGATTTCATTATCTGAGGATACCTGCATCTCTTCTTTTTCATAATTTTCAAATCCGTTTTTTGCCTCATTAAAGGCTATGCGCAACTGATGGCAGATTTCTTTTAATGAATTATACTTCTTTTGCCCCTCTTCAATGTAATTTTTAAGAAGTCCGGCTTTTTTTATAATTTCTGCCGGGGAGTCAGGATTATTTAAAAGACTCTCTGCAGCTCTTTGGTAGCAGGAAGAGTCTTTATCTTCCAAATCAGCAGAGTCTGCTAAAACCGGCTCTGCTTTTATCATCGAATCAGCCTCTGAAATATCAGCATCTATCTCAAAAAGCCGGTTTTCATTCTCAAACAGCTCTGTACCAAGGCCTGCAAGCTCTTCTCTTGATTTTAAAAGGGACTCTCTGAGCAGTTTTAAATCATTTTGTCTGGTTTCGGATTCATTTTCGGATTCAAAATCGGCATTTTTTGGTGCTTCTGAATAATTGTCCAGATATGGGTGAATTGTTGAGCCGCATAGGGGACAGGGCTCTTTGACTTTTAATTTTTTTCTCTCCTCCTCAAGGCTTTTTATTTTTGCAACGAGAATTTTTTTCTCCTCGAGCTCTTTTAATACTCTCTCCTCTGCAGTTATTGTTATATCAAGATCTTTAAGAGTCTGTAATGCAGCATTTCTGTCTGCTTTTATTGCAATGCATCTTTTTTGTATTAACTCCCTTCTTCTCAGCAGCTCATTTTTTCTTTTTGCAATTTCTGAAAGCCGCCGGAGTGCATCTGCCTTTTTTTCAAGCAGCTCTTTTTCTTCTCTTATTTCATCAATGCTTCTGCCGCCTAAGAGTAAATTTAGCTCCTCAGACTTTTCCTTTATTTCATCCTCTGTTTTTCTGCACTCAGATTTTTGCATCTCAAGTGAATCGGTATGGTTTTTCAGAAGAGAGAGGTACTCCTTCTTTTTTTTGGCTGTTTCCAAAAGCTTTTTTTCATTGCTTATGGTTTTTCTCCTTAACTCACAAAGGGCTGTTAATTTCTCTTTGATGACACCTGTATTTTCTAATAGAAATGAGTCGCCCGCATTTATTTTTAAATAATCCTCACGGATTTTAATATCTTCTTTTGTTTTTTCAAGTGAGAATTCAAGTTTTTTTATCTTATCAGAAGCCTCTGAAATTTTTTCTGAATAATTTTCATGCCTTGCTTTAATCTCAGAGAATTTTTTTCTTTCAGCCTCTATGTTTAAGTCAAGAGCATTTACTCTCGTGGCTGTTTCTTTATCACCAAAAAGCCTGTCTTTTAGGGAATTTAGTTTTTCTTCTGCAGAAGTCATATCCCGGCTGAGTTCTGAAATTGCAGAATTTAACTTTTCAATCTCTTTTTCAGATCCTTCAAAATCATTTTTTGTTTTATTTGCCAGTTCCCGGATGTTTAAATAGCTTTGATAGACGCCTTCAAGCTCTGATGCTTTTTTTGCCTTTTCAAGCCTTTTCTCCTCACCTGAAAAATTATCAGCCTCTTTTAAAATTTCGGATTTTTCTTCAATCAGCCCTGAAATTTCATCTTCCAGTGCTTTTATTCCAAAAAGCCACTGCAGACATCTGTCTGATTCATTTATGACAATTAGCAGCTCCTGAGATATTTTTTCTTTCTCTTCTCTTTCTGCCAAAAGCTCATCCACTCTTTGAGGTGAAAGAAGTGATACAGCATCCGCTCCGGCATTTAACAAAGCAAGCTTTTCTTTTTCTTCACGTGTTTTTTCATGAACCATAACAGAAATTCTGCTGTAGATCTCAGTTCCTGTAATCTGCTCAAGAATTGGGGCTCTCTCAGCAGGATCTGCATCCAGAAAAGCTGCAAAGCCTCCCTGTGCAAGCATTACAGAGCGTGTAAACCGCTCAAAGTCCATTCCTGTGGCATCTTCGACACGCTTTAAAACCATATTTTTCGAAGACTCAAGGACTTTTCCTGATACCGCATCAGAAATTTCGTGCCTTGGAAGCTGGAGGTTTCCATCCGTTTTCTTATGAGATCTCTTCTGGCTCCAGTTGCACAAATATCGTCCTTTGGATGATTCAAAAAGCACTTCTGAGAAGCATTCTCCTGTCTGTCTTGACATTATTTCATTAGATCCCTGTGAAATTTTGCCAAGTCTTGGTGTCTGCCCGTAAAGCGCAAGACAGACAGCATCCATTATTGTGGTTTTGCCAGAGCCTGTCGGCCCTGTTATTGCAAAGATTCCGTCGTTTTGAAATGATGGATTTTCAAAATCTATTGTCCATTCCCCGTATATCGAATTGAGATTTGAAAACCGGAGTTTTAATATTTTCAAAAGAAATCCTCCTTATTCACTGTACAAATCCTCTTCATGCAGAAGGGACAGGGTTTCTTTAAAGGTCTGGAAAAGCTCTTCTTTTTGTTCGTTGGTAACTCCTGCTGACTGAAGGCATCTTTTAAACACATCATACTCAGAGAGGCTCTCAAGCGACTCTCCTTCAAATCTGCTTTCCAGTATTCCGGCGGCAAGGCTTTCATTTTTAATTCTTAGTACCTCTACACAGGAATCTTTAGTCATTTCAAGGATTAGCCCGCGCAAATCCCCCTGCAGTGCATCTCCGGTGTATATTACCTCGGCAAGTGTTTTTGCACCTGATATTCTAAGCGAAAATATTTCATCCCTTATTTTTTCAATATCACCGGTTATTGTTATGAGCTTTTGAAACTGCGGAACATAAATCTCTTTTACTGATGGTTTTTCACCTGAAAAATCAACAGACAAAACCATTTTCTTCTGGTTTGCTTCTGAAAAGCCAACAGGTA
Source organism: Methanobacteriota archaeon (assembly GCA_023396365.1). GTDB lineage: Archaea > Halobacteriota > Methanomicrobia > Methanomicrobiales > Methanomicrobiaceae > Methanomicrobium. The sequence continues at coordinate 17,379 of JAEWWL010000084.1, read as the reverse complement.
TTGGAGATCCGGAATAACGTCTGCAATCACATCCAAAGACCTTCTGCGGGATGTGAAGATGGCCGAGTGCAAGGTAGTCGATTTCATCAGGGAATATGTCGCATCCGACTCTTTCAAGGCTGCCAACATAAATCTCCCTGACCCCGTCGCCTGACAGTGTCATGCCGCCTGCCGCGAAAAGATGTCCTGTGACTATTAATGAAAGACGGCCGGAATGGCTTTTGCAGATCTCCAAAGCTGCTGCAATAACCTTTGAATAATGCTCCTTAATCCCTTTTAGCATCTGAGCTGATTTATCATCCGGACTTTCATCTTCAAAAACAATTCTTAAGTCTTTTTCACGAAGATACGGGACGGCACATACTACTGCACCCGGAGTTTTATCCTTTTTTTGTATAATTAATACCTCATCGGCTAAATTTTCAGATGCACTTGCGATAACGTGGACATTGAACACCTTTAAAAGCTCCCTTGGCGCGTTTAAAAGTGATGGCGAATCATGATTTCCTGCAATTATGATGACATTTTCGCAGCATGATGTGGAAATTTTGTATAAAAAGCCGTAATACTGCTCAAGCGCCCTGTTTGAAGGGGATATAGTATCAAAAACATCTCCTGAAATGATCAGTGCATCTGCAGACTCGCTCTCTGTTGTCTCAATTAGCCAGTCAAGAAACTTTTCAGTCTCCTCATACCTGCTTTTTCCATAGAGTTTTTTTCCAAGATGCCAGTCTGAGGTATGTATGATTTTCATTTGCTGCTGCGCCCCTTCGGGTTTAAAAGAAATTAAATCCGCTGTCTGCCGTGATGCCGGGAAAGTATTTCGAAGGCAAAATTTTATTCTTCTATAATCTCTAATTTGTTGATTGCATTATAATTAAATCCGTGCGGTGTGAAATTGTCTTAAGTCCTGATGCAAAAAAGGGTACAGCCCTGCATAAGATTTATTCCGCAACAAATCCACAACCTATAATAACACCCAAAGTCAACTTATTTAGGCAACACAAAGGGGCCCGTAGCATAGTCGGTGGTGCACCCGGCTGATAACCGGGAGGTCGTGCGTTCGAGTCGCACCGGGCCCATACTTTTTTGACAAGTTTTAAGAGTTCCTGAAAATCCGGATATTTTGTGCATTTTTTAGAATAATGAATCTTATGAAATTTTTCCTTTTAAAATTTCCAGCTTTGGATTACAATCCGGATTTTTTTTAAATCCTGATTTTTCCGCAATTATTGATATATTCTTAGAATGAATATATTCATACAAATGAATTTTCCCGTAAATCCTGCCAGTAAGTCTGTTTTGGACGATATAACACTTGAAGATGATGCAGAACCGGGACTTTTTGAAGAGCTTTTGGCGTACCTTCAGGCAATATCAAATCCTGTTCGTCTTGAAATAATCCTGTATATAGAAAAAAATCCACGTTCAGTAAAAGAGATTGCAAGATACATCAGCTCAAACTATGACAATACAAAAAAGCACATCGACAAACTGATGAAAACCGGTATTATTAAAAAAGAGGCAGGAATTGGTGAGGAGACATCTAAAGGTTCACTTCCGGTCTGGAAATACTCACTGATACCGGGCGGAATGGAGTCTGTGATAAGAAGCCTGAATTCATTTTCAAATTTAAATCTTCAGATTGTAAATGAAATGTCAGAAGAATTTTTCGGGATGTATGGTGAGAAGTCTTCTCAGGAGACTTTCAAACCTGCATGCCTTTGTGTTCTTGGAGGTGAGGATGATGGAAGGTCTTTTCATCTTCTTTCTGATAAAGTTGCTATTGGCAGAGCCTCCCCTGGCTGTGAACTAAATGAAAATTCCGGGATAATTGTGCTTTCAGGGAGCTATCAGTCAGTAACACGAATTGGCAGTTCACACGCTCTTGTAAGGTTTTGCAATGACGGCTGGTATTTGTCTGATCTGAACAGTACAAACGGATCGTTTGTAAATCACAGTCCTTTAATGCATGGAAAAGAGGTAAAACTAAACCCCGGGGATATAATTGATCTCGGTCGCGGGCCAACACGAGCAAGGCTTGTTTTTCTAAACAGCGGAAATAAATAATAACGGGGGTTTAATTTTGAAGAATAATATCTTAACAGGCATTATTATTGCGCTTTTTGTTGCAGTCGTTATCCTTTCAGCTGATGCAGCAATGCCTGGTGAAGGCTTTTCATTTCTTCCAAAAGAGAGCGAGACGGCTTACACTACTGTAACTGTTGTTTCATCAGAAAAAATCCCCGGCATTTCAATGAACAGGAATGATTCGGTTATTAAAACCCGCAATGAGAGCAGAATGACTGTTTTGAAATATTCCGAAACCCCTGTAATGAACCTGATTAATTTATCAAATGCGGATTTTGAAACTTTCAACGGACATTCATCTATATACGGGGGTGCAGCGTTAGAAACTCATTCTGACAACAATCTAACCGGACATTATACCCTGAACGGGGCATGGCATGATGTGTGGTACACAGGAGAATCCGGAGCTTTTTTCTTCACATTAATTATTTCATTAATTATTGCGTCAATTCTTGCAATTACACACAACAGAAAAGATGAAAATAAGGCTGATTTTGAGCCGGCCGAAAGGATAATGATATCCGCAGGATATTTTTTTATCGGGGCCCTTTTGTGTTTTATTTCTGCACAAATGACCGGTTATTCATATCAGCTGTTTATCATCTCAGAAAACGGCCTTTTCATCTGCATTGGCTTAATATTTGCCCTTATATATTCTGCCGCATCACTGTTTCTTCTCTGCTGTCTTACATTTGTTTCAGGAAGAACAGGATATGTTGTACATGCTCTGATAATTTCTCTTGCCGCATGCGGAATTTTTTATTATTTCTGCATGATATCTGAAAATCCGGTGCTTGATGGAATGAATATTGTATATATTCCTGTTTTGATTCTTCTTTCAATTTTTTTAACATTTATTGCCTGGTTTAACAGACGCTTAAAAGATACGCAGTATTCTGTTTCAGACCGATTGGATATACCTCCGGGCAGGGACAATACAATTATTCCCGATTTTCGCAATGAGTCTTTTAACAGAAGGAATACAGGATTTCCGGACGAGCTGTTTAAAAATTATACAGATATCTCAATAGCCGGTTCAGGGGGAATAGCGATTGTGTTCAGGGCAAAGCGGCTGCATGACATGAAGGAGACTGCAATAAAAGTCCCCATTAACAGGGATGAGATTACAGGCAGATCATTTATCCGTGAAATTGGTGTCTGGGAAAAGCTCAGGCACAAAAATATCGTAAAGGTCTATTCTGTAAATATTCTTCCGGTTCCTTATATTGAGATGGAATATATCAGCAGAAATTTATCTGATCTTTTTATTCCTATGCCGGTAAAAAGAGCGGCTGAGATAATGACCGGAGTTCTTGAAGGTCTTTTGTATGCCCATAACAAAGGTATAGTCCACCATGACATCAAACCGGGAAATGTTCTGATTGATTATGAAGGCACACCGAAGCTTACTGACTGGGGTCTTTGCAGGATGGCATCAGATGAATTTGAGTATACAAACATCGGATTCTCCTTTATGTATGCGGCACCGGAACAAATATTCCCTGCAAAATTTGGAAAGCCTGATACCAGAACAGACATTTACCAGGCCGGCCTTTTATTTTATGAGATACTGACAGGAAGACGTCCTGTAAAAAACGACATAATCGGAGAATTTTTAAAAGAGGGTGCTCATGAAATAACACCTGTCTCAGAGTTGCTTTGTGATGATTCTCTAAAAGAGTTTGACAGAATCATTATGCACTGCCTTGAAAAAGACCCATCAAAAAGATATCCTGATATTAATGTCCTGCTATCTGATATAGAAAAAATATGCAAAAATCTTTTCAGTTAAATCAAAAAAAAAATTAAATAATAAAAAAATTTGAGTTTTTTTGTAATCCTTAAAAGTTCTTATCTTCTCTCATATTTTCTGTACATATAATATACTCCGCCTGCAACAAGAGCCATCATTATTATTCCAAGAATGCCTATTAGTGAACTTTCCTTTACAACAATTCTGATGCTGTCAGATACCTCTTCCTGATCTGTTATGACCTTTACAGTTATCTTGTATTCTGATGCTGCAATGTTTGTCGGCGGGACAACTTTTAGTGTTACAACCTCTCTGTTTCCTGGTGCTATTCCCGGAACACTCTCCGGCGTTATTGTTGTCTTCCACCCGTCCGGTGTTGAGACCTCAACCTTAACGTTTGTAAGTGCAATTCCGTTTCCGTCATTAAGAATCTTTACCGGAATCTCAATTGTTTCACCTTTTGTCACCTCATATAGATACTTGTCTGAGAAAACCTTCAGATCACTGCTTCCCTTTATCGTTGCCTTAAGCTCTGATTCATACAATGAGCCGTCTGATGAGGAGACAACTGATTCAAATGCATAGTCGTCTTTTGTGACTGAGTACGGCGGAATTACCTCAAAAAATATTGTCTTGTCATCTCCGGCCCTGATAAAGACCTCTGATATTTCACTTTTTGAGTCGGCTGCCTCTTTATAGCGGCCATACCATCCGTCAGGCATGTTCTGATATGAGAGTTTAAATGAATCATCGCTTTTTCCCACATTTGAGAGTTTTAGCTCAAACAGCGGCTTCTGCCCGATAGGTGCTGTTACAACAGGCGCTTTTACATCAATATCCAGACCGTAATTTTTCCTTTCAAGCATTAGAGTTCCGGCATCCTCGGTGTATCCGCTTTGTATTCTGACGTCATCTTTTTCCCTTGGCAGATAACCGTCTTTTTCTATCAAAAGACTGTATATACCCTGGTCAAGTTCAGTCCTGACCTGTCCGTCAGATGTTGAGAATACTATTGCATCGGCGACTGTGTTTTTTCCTGTAAATGCCGACACTTTAGCACCTTTAATCTTTTCACCCTGCTCGTTGACAACCTCTAATTTTAAAACACCGTCTTCACCTGAGTATGTCTTTTCAATAACAGCATAAAGCCAGATTCTGCCGTCGTCTATTGAAACCCTGAACTGGTATGTATCAACAGGAGTATCTCCGGCTGTTTTTACCTCAAGCGAAATCGTTTCTGATTCACCAGGTGCCAGTGCAATTCTGTCGATTTCTATATCGCCTGCAAGGAATTTGAACTCCCAGTCCTCCTGCCCCTTGAAGGTGTCGACACGAAGTTTCTTTGGATAATCCGTTCCGCCTGTGTTTTTAACGACAAGACTGTATTTTATTGTCTCTCCGGCATCTATCACTTTTCCGGGATATTTGCATGATATTTTGAAGTTGCCGGTTGTAGCCGAGTCATCTGCGGAGACGGGCTGTACACATGCCAAAAAAAGGGCAAGAATCAGCAGCATGCATGAAAGGGGTTTAAAAAATCCCTGCTTATATGAAAAATTATTATATTTCATGACCATCTTCTCACCTGATATCCATTCTCATGAACCTGACATATGCAAGTCCTAAAAATACTGCCGGAAACGCTATGAGTGCGATGATATTTTTCATAAGATCACCAAGAATATCAAAGATTCCTGGTTTTTCAGGCTCGCCTGCTCCTTCTTCAATCATAATTGCATTCATGGAATACATATTCTTGTAAATCTGGGGATATGCTATGTATGAGGAGATTTGCTGGAAGTTGTTTGTAGGCGAGAGAAGGTTGAAGAAATCTGAAATTGCCTGCCTCTTCTGCCAGTAACTGGTCATCTCTTCTTCATATTTTTTCCATTCTTCAGTGTCGTAAGGGTTGTAATAATCATCAATTTCTCCACTTTGTGAATCATCAACAGATACTTTTGTAGAAGTGTATGTAACAGTCTGTGCATGAACCGTGCTGACCCCGGACCTCATTATAAAGGAATCTTCAGGGGGCTGCGGTGCATCGCCTGCAATTATATCCATTACTGCGCCGGACATGAGCATGGGAAAAAGCCCTGTCAGGACAATAAATAAAATCAGTGTATATATCAGTGCATTCCCGCTGTTTTCTGAAACAGTCGACATGAAAAGTGATATTGCAAAGTATGAAAAGATCATCAGAAATGCAGAGACTCCAAAGATTAGGATATACTGAATTTCACTCAAATCCGGGATGATGCTGAATATCAGAAGAAGTGCAAAAGAAACAACAGATGTTATTAAAAGTGCAAGAACCAATGCAAAAACTCCTCCTATCGCTTTTCCGTTTATGACCTCATCACGGTAAATCGGGTGTGACAGAAGGATTTTAAGTGACTTGCTCTCTTTTTCCTTTGTGATTAGATCAAAGCCCATGGCAATGCCTAATATAGCGCCAAGTGATGCAATAATTGCACCTACATTGTTAAATATTGACATTACAGAAGGCTTGGCCCACCAGTAAGAACTAAGATAAGATGAATCCTCACTTACTTCCATATGCTCGGCGTAGCTTTTTATCTGCTCGTTGTAGCTGACAGCACCGCCTGCAAGACCTGTTATTGTCGCAATCATTATTATGGCAAATATCACAAGGAATTTTTTGCTCATTATGTGGTCGCAAAACTCCTTTTTGGAGATCGCCATAAGGCCGTTGGACTTCATTGTGCCTCACTTCCCTTTTTGTAGTAGGTAAGTATTGCATCCTCAAGGGTTGTTGCATCAAGCGAGAGATTTTTAAGAATTATTCCCTTATCATAAAGAATACGTGATATCTCATCCCTGATGTCTGATTTTGCAATAATTGCCGCATTTTTATTATTATTTTTATAATCCGCTGAAATAATCTCAGGGTGAGATATATTTGGCATTGACTCCTTTGTCTCGATGTTTATTCTTATCTCTGAAAGGTCCATTTTTGCGATTCCTGATGAGAGTTCTTCCCATGTTCCTTCAGTTACAAGACGCCCTTTCTGGAGAATTCCGATTTTTGTTGATACTTTGCTTACTTCAGAGAGGATATGCGATGAAACAAGAACTGTTTTGTCATGCTTTGCAATTTCTCTTATAATGCGCCTGTAATCTGCTACACCCTGCGGGTCAAGGTTTGCTGTCGGCTCATCAAGAATAATTACAGATGGATCGTTTAACTGTGCCTTTGCTATTCCAAGTCTCTGGCGCATCCCTTTTGAGTATCCTCCCACCTGTTTTGAAACTCCGTACAGGCCGACCTGTTTTAGGAGTTCATCACATTTACCCTCAATCTCTTTTTCAGGTATTCCATAGAGCCTTGCAAAAAACGCAAGGTTTTCAAATCCGGTAAGATTTGTATAAAATCCGACATCCTCGGGCATGTAGCCGATTTTTTTCTTGACCTCAATAGGATTTTTTGAAACTTCAACCCCGTCAATTCTGCACTCTCCTGATGTCGGCAGAATCAGACCTGTAAGCATAAGAATAGTTGTGCTTTTTCCAGCACCGTTAGGGCCTAATAGGCCGTATATTTCACCTCCGCCAATATTGAGGCAGAGATCATCAACGGCCCGCACACCGTTGTATTCTTTAACAAGATTTTTAATTTCAATCATTGATTATTCCACACTAATTTTTCGTTACTCCTGCAATTATGAAGTACCTGTAATTTGTTTATAAAAATAAGTATATATATCTGACAATTAAAAAAGATCCATTCATATAACCTGATGGTTAAATGCATCAGGCGAAAATAAAAAAGATTTTTTTGGTCTGCCGGTTTAGATAAGACCTGTTTATTTTTCTTCTGTATTTTCTTCCTTAAATATGAAGGAAACTGTTTTTCCCAGTGCTTCTACAAGCTCACTTTCTTCTGTCAGGTACTGGTGAAAAGCCTTATAGAGCATAAATATTATCTCAGCCCCGTAGATGTCAAACGCCTCTTCTGTAGTCATGGCATTTATGAAGGAATCTGTAAAGCGCTCTGTTGTCGAGTACATCACCTCCATAAATTCTCCATCCTCTGACAAAACACAGAACTGGCTGTCCACTCTTTTTGTCATGTCATCAGGACGGTAAGGCATAGGGTCGGTTTTTCCAAGGACAAACATTTTTTTGTCGCTGTAGACATTGTCATACATATCCCCCTGCATGTCAGTTTTGGCTCTTACCAAAAGATTTATTCCAAACTCTTTTGCAAGAGGGGCTGCTTTTTTGCCCATCCTGTTAAGAAGAGCCGCTTTATTTTCAAGAATTTCTTTGGAGAGCTCTTCTTTTTCTGATCTTTTCTCTTCGATACTTTTTAGTATTTCTTCAAAACCCTGCTCTATTATATCCATTGGAATAGATGTATGCGCTTAAAATATAAAAAAAGGAAGAGATTGTCTGGTTAATTTATATCAAAGTCATGTATTTTTTTTAATCTTTAAAGCCCGAAAATCAGCTCAAACTCTTTGAGCAATCAGATAATGCCTTTTGTGCGATATTATAACAGCGTCAAGCATTGTTCCAATGGGGATGTCTTCTTTGATAATGATATTGTTGTATGACTTATCCCTTGCAATGACTGTCCCGCTTTTCTTCTGCTCTGTAACGGCAGCAGATATTTTTTTTCCAATCATCTTTTCGTTGTTTTCATCATATATTTCGTTTGCCGCAATTGTCAAAGCCCTTGATCTGTTCTTTTTAATCCAGTCAGGCATGTCCTTATAGGCTGCGGCAGGTGTGTTTTCCCGAACGGAAAAGCGTGTGATATTTACTTTTGTAGGCTTAGTCCGGTTTAAAAGCTCAATTGTCCTTTCAAAGTCATTTTCAGTTTCTGTCGGATATCCCACAATAAAATCAGTTGATATACGAACATCCGGAATTTGTTTTCTGAATTCATCAACAACCTTTACAAATTGAGATGCTGTGTATCCTCTCTGCATAGTCATTAAAACATTGTCTGAGCCTGACTGCACCGGCATGTGAACAAAAGAGTATATCTTTTCAAGATTAAAGGCAGGAACAAGTCTGTCAAGAATCGGAATCACAGTAGCAGGATTCATCATGCCGACACGGACCGCAAAATTCCCTTCTATTTCATTTAAATCATGCAATAATACTGAAAGATCTTCTCCCTTATCATATCCCCAGGCGCTTACATCCTGTCCTGTCAGCTGCAGTTCTGATGCACCGCAGTTAATCAGCCTTTCTGCTTCTTTTAAAATAAGACTCCTGTCAAAACTCTTCAGCCTGCCTCTTGCATGCCTTGTAATGCAGTATGCACACCTGCCAAGGCATCCTGTGCCCATCTGCAGAATACCTGTTCTTTTATCAACAATTGCGCCTGCTCTTTCACTGCACCTGTATATCTCTTCGGGCAGAATTATGTGGATGTCAGGTCTTACTGAGAGCAAAAGCTCTTTTTGCACAACAGGCATGCAGCCGGTTACATAAACCTCACGGTCATCATATTCTCTTATTGCTTTAATCATTGCCCTTTCTGTCTGTGAAACAACAGTGCAGGTGTTTATTACAACAGCATCGCAGTCATCAGCATCAGCAGTAATGCAGCCCGCATACAATGCAATCTCCTTTAGCTTTTCAGTGTCTGCAAAGTTAAAAGTGCAGCCGTAGGTTTCAAAACAGACTTTTTTGTTCTTTAAGGTGTGCATGAATTCTGATATATTATTGTCCTGTCTCTAACAAAAAAGAGATGTTTCTTTCATGAATTTTTTTGGTTTTATCAGGGAATCTGAGTTTTTTTTCAGTCGGCTTTCATGATAATCCATGTCCCGGGCCCTGCCTTTTCAAATTTTACAAGTATGTATCTTCCGTTATTCTCACTGCCATTTAGAATAAACTCGATTTTTACATCACTCCAGTTCAAAAGCTCAAAATATCCTGAATCCTTTATTTTAACTTCTGCCGGAATTTTATTCTTTCTTGGCTGACTGCCGCAGAAATACAGCATCTCGGTTTTGCAGTCTTTGGCGGTTACGGCTATGCACTTTTCTTTTGCCTTTTGCGGCAGCCCATTTGGCAGAATCCAGCATTTCAGGATTTTTTCATTCTCCAGTCTAAGTATGTGCTGAAGCGATCCCGCCTGTCTTTCGTGAAGAACAAACCTGAAGCATTCTGCCCTGTCGTTTTTGTTTCTGTCTGTTGGAATCATCGCTCAATTTTATTATTAAGACTCTTCATGCTGAAAAATATCAGGATTGTACATTATATCCTGATATTTTCTGCACCTATCCTTTATTCAATAGTCCGCCTGCTGCACCGCCGATTAACCCGAGTATTCCAAGAGTTACTGATAAGACAATGAGGATTATTATGTCAATAACAGCACCTGCAAATAATCCTGCCGCCCCAAAGAGTACTGCTCCAAAAAGCAAAATCAGAACCGCGATAATTATTCCGCCGAATATTCCTGCACAAAAGCCTGCTCTGGCGCCGTTTGAAACACCCTCACCCAGCAAAAGCCCTGCTGTAAATCCACCTATTATAGGCCCGAAAAGACCGGCAGGCCCTCCATAATGACCCAGTACAGCTGAGAAGACAATCATTGCAATAAATCCGGTCAGTGATGCAAACCAAAAACCCATGAATTTAAAATGCTTTTTTCAGGAAAAAAGCTTTTGGAGAATTGTGCAGTGGTTCATTTATTTATTCGGGAATCCCTTTTTTTTAAGAGTGCATGATTTTAAATAATACCTTCTTTTAAGAATTAATGAATTTTAAGAATCCCTTTTTTTTTAAAATAAATAATTTTGTTCAGATAAAAAGTTGGGCTTTCAGGCACTGCTGCTAATAAAAATACGGTCTATTAGTACTGGTTTTTTATTCTCTGCCCATTCACTGATTTTTATGAAAATATCTGTATTATAGAAATTTTTCTCGTCATAAAAATTCCGGAAAATTCTTTCCAAATCTCTTGAACGCACTTTTTGTCCGTCTGCTGACGGGTAGTTTGTATTTATCTCGGCAAGAAGGACGCACATTAAGTCATGTCCGCGGCATATATGCATCGGATGGCTGAAGTAGTCAGTATCGCCTGAAAGCTCGGCAGAAAGTAAATTTTTGAATTCCTCATATATTTCCGTGTTTCTTTTTTTTATCAGCGCCAGGAATTTATCCTCGTCAAATGTAATTTCAAAAGTGTCTGTAAACTCAGTGAAGACATTTTTCTTCTTGCAGTTTATGTGCTTGAATGTCATATTAAGGCCATATTTTTCATTAACAAAAAGGCAAAGGCCCAAAAGCCGGCAGCATCTGATAAGCTGCGTCAGGGTGTCATTTTCCCTTATGGATGAGAGCATGCTCCTTTGAAAATCCCCCCCCGCTGATCTTTTTCTGTAATAGTCAAGGACTTTTTTAATCAGCTCTTCAGAGATAATCATCGTCTCGATGTCGTGTGTGTCAGTCATAAACAGGTTTTCTATGACACAGTCTGAGTCTGAATTTTCACTGTATTCCATTGGGCAGCTTTTGGTGAAAAAAGAAAAGTCCCTGTCAACTATTCCGATGATTAAATCCGATGCCTTTTCTTTAGAGTTTTCATTGACATTTTTTATTATCTTTATTACGTTGTTTTTGGAATTTGCAATCCTTATTTCACAAATCTCTTTTAAAAAGAAGCGTGAGAAGAATTCATAGTCATAAGGGCCTTCGGTTATTACAAAGATTCTGTCCTTAAGCTGCGGATAGTTTTTTTCCATCTTTTGTATGGCTCCGCCTATCTCTTCGGCATCAGCCCATATATCCTCCAGCCTGTAATTTCCTGATGTTTTTCCAAAACGTTTTTTTCCCTTAACCATTGGTTGTTTCCTCTTCGCCTCCGGAGAGATCAACGGTGTACTCCCAGTTAGTATGAATTAACTGGGGTGAATGGGTTGCAATCATGAAATCAGAGCCGGTTATCTTCGTAATTTTTTTGATGTATTCAAGATAAAGCCTCTGCCATACGATATGCAGGGAAATTTCAGGCTCGTCAACAAGAACCAGGGTTCCCGGATCTGTGAAGAATATAAGATCATAATACATAACAAGCTGGTTCTGCTCGCCTGATGAGAGCCTTTCAGGCGCTATTGACTCGTTGTCAGAGACCATGAAGTAAAATCCCTTGTCTGCCCTTATCGCAAATGTGAGATTTAAAAACAGCGAGTTTATTATCTGAAGCAAAAGATCGATTTTCTTTTCAAGGTCGCTGAAAATTAAGTATTTCTTCTCTGTGTCTTCGATGTAGAGTTTTAGCGCTGAAAGAACACCGCTGTCCCCTTCTATGTCTGCTTCAGAAATAAGAAAATCATCCTTATTCACCGGGTTGTAGGATAAAAATCCGAGGTCTTTTAATTTTTTCTGCTCAAGACGAATTTTTGCAAGCTTTTCTGTGATTGTCTGTGCAGACGGAAGAATTCCTTTATCCATCTCACAGCACAGCTCCATGAACCTGGAAGGATATGTTGCATCAAGCTGCTGGGTGCTTGCGGCATAATCATTAAGCATTGCCTGTATGCGCCTTTTTATGTCGTCTGAATAGTTAAGGATAGTCAGCTCATAGCTTCTCTTAACTCCTCCGGCATGGCATGCAAGAAGGTCGCCTTCACGCTCTTCGCATGAATCTGCGTTCTGCCACAGTCTCTGTGCAGATATGAATTTCAAAGGAATGGGTGGAATTATTCTTGAAAGCGCCCATGAGGTTTCGTCCTCGTCAAAGTTGTCGGGATTTGCTGTGTATTCAAGTTTTTTGCCCTGCAGATTCTCAGAACAAAAATAAACTGACCACATGTCCCCTAACGGCAGCTTTTTTCCCTGCATTTTTCCAAGGCTTTTTTCGATGAAAAGATTTCTCTTTGCTTTTTTCTCTTTTTCATCATCAATTTTAAATGTAAGGTTTAAGGATTCAAACGGTATATTTTTTATTTCGCGCAGGTTTCCAACAAACACTGCCCGAAGAAGCCGCAGTATTGTTGTTTTGCCATAGCCGTTTGGGGCAGTAATAATAGATATGTTTTCAGTGTGCTCTATTGGTATTTTATGATTGAATTTGCCGAAGAGTCCGTTTATTTCTATGTGCTCAAGCTTTATTCTGTTGAACCGCAGGGGTGAGTTTCTTGTAATTGCATCAATGAGTCTTCCAAGCATCTCCTCTGTGTTTTCAGCCTCCATTAAAGGAAACTCCACCCATTTATCTGAAAATATTTTTAAGATTATATCAATATATTCGGAGTGAAGCTTTCTGCTCCCAAGAAAAACGACCCTTTCGTAGTTTAAAAGCCCGTCTGATTCGGCATTTATCTCTATTGTGTCAAATTCTATTCCTGACTCTTTGAATGTGTTTTTTTCGTAATACAATATCTCTTCATGCGGAAGCACAAAACCGTACCTTGGTGATAATATGGCCCTGTCATCAGGATAGAATTTTTCAGAGTATTCCCGGCATCTTTCTGCAAATCTTCCTGTGAATGCATACTCCGCTTTTATGTGACGGTTTTTGTCCAGGTTTTCATCCTGATTCCAGATCTTTTCCTCTCCGGCAGGAGTTATTACCAGGGTCTTTAGTGCCATTTGTTTACTTTTGGTGCCTTTTAGGAAATTAATGTAGCGTATGGGTTATCTGATTCAGATTTTTTAAAAAAACAGGATGAACAGACATTAGCCATGAATTACAGTTGTAATAAGCTATCCTCATCACCGAAAGGCAAAATTTTTACAAACAGCCAGTCCAATGGGTTTTTATCATAAAATGATTGATAAGTAATCATCACTTTGGTGATGGTGGTATTTTTCTATGGGAAAAAAATTTATTTTTACAATTGTATTTTTAGTGACTGCCTCTGTTCTTGCAGCCGGCTGCATAACTGAAGATACCAAACAGGTGCAGGATAATAAAGACCTTTTGAATATGACAGGGCTGTATGCTGCAGAATCTTTATCTTACAATCTCAACGGCAATTATTCGATAGTCTCTTTTGTGGAATATTCTAAAAATAATGGTTTCTCATATGAGCCTTTCAGTGATAAAGCAGTTATCTCCGGTCAGAATGATCGTCTTTTTGCTTTGACTGACAGCTTCGGAACGTCATATTATGCTGTTTATAACAAAAAAGGATCAATGCTGACATCATATTCTGCAAAAAATTCCACGGAACCCTGGCAGATTTACGGGCAGATTATTTCTGATTCGGAGATTCGGATGGCATTTGCCGGTATCCTGGATGGTTCTCTTTATGCAGATTCATATGCTATTGTAAAGGACGGCAAAGAAGCATCCTCTGTTTCATATCCTGATCTTACAGGCACCTGGGATGTTGCCCGGACTGAATCCGGTTCAAAGAATATGACTATTGTAAAGATGGACGGTCCGGTCTTCTATGGCAGCTACAGCCTTATGGCTGATAATGTCCTCACGAAATATGATTTTGTCGGAGCTGCATATGCTGTTGATGAAAATGCTTTGTATGCTGTCTCTTATGATGAAGAAGGCGATTTTGGAAAGATTGCAGTATCCGGGGAAGAACTTGTCTGGAACTGGATTAATGAGGACGGGGCATTTACTGATGTTTATGTAAAATCAGGAACAACTGTCTCAGAGTCCGTTTCTCCTGAGCTTGCGGATATTTCAGGTGACTATAAAGATCAGTATTATGCCGAAATTTCTGCTGATGGATTTGTGAAAGACTACTCTGATTATGCCTGGTCTCTTCTTAAGACGGGCAACGGCATATACATCAATGTCAATAATGGAACTGATATAGGATTTTTACAACAGTACCCGGACAATTCTGTCTTTTACACGGACAACGGCTATTATTACAACGGCTGGGTAGAAGACGGGGTCATTTACACTTTTGTAGCTGACGAAGAAGGTGCTGATATGTACGTCTCGCCCCGGATTTAATAATAAACCATAATCTTTTTTTTTGATATTTTGCAGATGCAAAAATAAAAAAAATTATTTTGTATTAAACCATCAGATAAATTTGATAAGTTATGTTGTATTGTCCCGGATGCGGAAGAGTAATTGCCCATAATGAAAGTATCTGTCCTGCATGTGGCCTGCCTTTAATTCGTGATATCGGGCAGGTACCTGGTGTTTTAGGGAAAAGAAAGGAACCGGAGGCGCTATGCCAGATATTAATA
This sequence comes from Methanobacteriota archaeon, assembly GCA_023396365.1. Lineage (GTDB taxonomy): Archaea > Halobacteriota > Methanomicrobia > Methanomicrobiales > Methanomicrobiaceae > Methanomicrobium. Next base: position 2,378 of record JAEWWL010000084.1, on the reverse strand, counting down.
TGCAATTACTGTAAAGGGACAGGAATATCTCCCGGGAATGATATGATTGCAGGGAGGTGTCCGGTCTGTAAGGGTAATGGCGGGGCTAAGGTAAAAACGCCTTATCTAAGCTGTATGTCCTGCAACGGGACAGGGAGAAGAAGTGATATTACTGGCTATGGTATATGTCCTGAATGCAAAGGCACAGGATGGATTTCAAAACTTTAGACTGAATTTTTAAATCACTATCTTTTCTATGGTTTAACATGAAATTTTCCTGTGATTTCTCAACCGGCCGGATAGCTGTTATAGATTATATTGAAAAGTGCAGTTTTCTTATATATGGCAGTTAGTTATATCTATGTATGTGTGAATATATTCGGATATGTCTGGCGTTACATCAATCCGGGTCAGTACGGATATGAGGGATAGACTTACAGATTTAAAGGTGCATCCTAAGGAGTCGTATGAGGATGTAATCAGGCGCCTTGTGGAGACCGCAGTGGATGATGAGCCTTTAAGCGACGCGACAATAAGAGGAATAGAAGAATCCCTGGCTGATATTAAGGCAGGGAGGGTTTATTCACTTGAAGAGGTCGCAGAAGAACTGGGACTTAACTGATATGGTTTATAGAGTTCTTGTCACAAACCATGCGAAGAAAAACCTCGCACAGCTTCCTAAAAATGTCGCAAAAGAGATCTGTCTTGAATTAAAATCTCTGTCATTTGAAGATAATCCAAAAAATCATGTTAAAAAATTAAAAGGTAATAAAAATCCCCCTTTTTATTCACTTCGTGTGGGAAGTTACAGGGTCATTCTGAACATTGAGGACAATGTTATGGTGATTCATGTGATTGAGGCAGGGCATCGCAGTAAAATTTACAGGGGATATTAATCCCCGATAAATATCAGATAAACAGAATTCTCCTGTCAGATTTTGGAAAAAAGTATTTTTTTAGTTTTATTCGCTAAGATCTTCGTATATTCCGGAGAACTGTTCTATTGCGGTCTGAAGACTCTCTGCAATCTCGCCTGCGAGGATGTCAGGTTCGGGGAGATTCTCGGTATCCTCAAGACTTTCATCCTTTATCCAGAATATGTCAAGGCTGACCTTGTCGCGTTTTATCAGGTCTTCATATCTGAACGGTTTAAACCTTTCTGTCTCTTTTCGTTCATGACGGTTTTTCGGGTTGTAGGATTTTATGAAGTCCTTTAAGTCTTCTAAGGATAGCGGATTTTCCTTTAAGGTGAAGTGTATGTTTGTTCTTAAGTCGTATATCCAGAGAGTGTCTGTCCAGGGCTCTTCGCGTCCGGCTTTTCGTTCAAAAAAAATAACGTTTGCCTTAACACCCTGAGCGTAGAAGATTCCTGTGGGAAGCCGGAGAAGTGTGTGAACTTCGCATTCGGCAAGGAGCTTTCTTCTGATTGTCTCACCCGCACCGCCTTCAAATAAGACGTTGTCAGGAACAACAACAGCCGCCTTTCCGTTTATTTTTAACATGCTTCTTACATGCTGAAGAAAGTTCAACTGCTTGTTTGACGTTGTCGCCCAGAAATCATCCCTCTCATAAGTCTGCTTGTCCTTTTCGGCTTTGCCGTCGCCGTTGATCACAGTGTAGCTGCTCTTTTTGCCAAAGGGGGGGTTTGTGAGGATGAGGTCGTAGTGGTCATCCGGTTCTGATAAAAGTGAGTCTGCGACACTGACAGGGCTTTTGTCTGTCCCGATTCCGTGCAGGTAGAGGTTCATTGCACAGAGTCGGGCGGCGCTATCAACAATTTCCGTTCCGCTGAATGTCTGCTCTTTTAGAAAAACTGACTGTTCCCGGTCGAGTTTATAGTTTTTAACGAGGTAATCGCGTTCTGCAAGAAAAAATCCGCCCGTTCCGCAGGCGGGATCAGCTATTGTCTGGCATGGTTCTGGCTGTGTAACCTCAACCATCGCCTGAATCAGAGACCTTGGAGTAAAATACTGGCCTGCACCGCTTTTTGTGTCTTCGGCGTTCTTCTGCAGCAGTCCTTCGTAGATCTCACCTTTGACGTCCATGTCAAGGCCGACCCATGTCTCTTTTCCGATTAGATCAACAAGCCGCTTTAATTTTGCCGGGTCCTGTATCTTGTTCTGTGATTTTCTGAATATAACGCCGAGGAGTCCTGCTTCTTTTCCGAGATTTTCAAGGGTGTGCCGGTAGTGAATCTCAAGGTCATCGCCGTCTTTTGATGCAAGCGTCTCCCAGCTGTATTCATCCGGTATTGTTGAGGGTTTGTTAAAAGGTGGCTTTTTGTGCTCGTCTGCCATCTTTAAAAAGAGAAGGTATGTGAGCTGTTCGACATAATCGCCGTAGCTTACGCCGTCATCTCTTAGTACGTTGCAGTAATTCCATAGTTTTTGCACAAGTGC
>JAEWWL010000036.1 GCA_023396365.1 Methanobacteriota archaeon | reverse complement strand
TTTCATGCTAACTGTTTCATGCTAACTGTTTCATGTAAGTTACGAAGTAGCTTTCATGTAAAACCCGCATGATGAGCTTTTTTCAACACACAAAAATCCTGATAAGTTTTTCAGGAATTTTGACATTCATAGCAAAATCCTCAGAAATATGCCTTCAGTCTCCAGATAAGGTATAATGGGATCTCTAAAACCTCACCGTATTCATCCAAATGTCTGGCAATATTATTGAGGCTGGCCCGGACAGCAATACGCGGGCTGTATTTTTTTCTGTACTCTGTAAGACTTCTTGAACGAGTCCTTCTTGCTGATTTAACCTCTATTGCAACGACATCAACGCCTTCCTGTATAATATAATCAACCTCGGCAATCCCGCCGGATTTCCAGAAAAACGGTCTTTGAAAATCGTTTGCAATCAGTTCTGTCAGCACAAAATTTTCCGTTAAAATCCCCCGCATATCGGCGGTCAGTGAAGAGTTGTCAAAGACAACATCTGCCGGGAATTTGCTCAGCTTTCGTAAAAGTCCTACATCTGAGAAATATATCTTGAAGTATGTAATGTCCGCATATGTTGTAACCGGAATATTGGGCCGTTTTATCCTTTCAACCTTGTAAATGAGCCCTGCTGAGATCAGCCACTGAAGGGAGTCTTCCAAATCGCGGGCCCGCATCCCATGCTTTACATGGGAGAATATGAATTTCTGATTATCTTTTGCAAGATGTGCGGGGATTGCATTCCAAATGAGGTTAAGTTTTGGAAATTCGGATACAGACGCATATTTCACGAAATCCTTTTCATAATTACCAAGAATATCGCTTTGTATCTTTTCCACAAGCCCGATGTCGGAGGTTTTTATCCATGAACTGACAACCTCAGGCATACCGCCTGTAATCAGGTATTCACGATATGCTTCTTCCAGTTTGCCGGTAAATGCAGCGGATACCTCTTCATCCCGGGACAGATCATTCAGGTACCCATAAAGGAGTTCTTCATCCTTTGCCAGGAGAAATTCCGGGAAGTTTAGGGGATACATTTTAAGCATCTGCACTTTTCCAACCGGAAATGAGACATTTTTCCCCATCTGAGCAACAGCCACTCCCAACAGTGAACCGGCGGCGGCAACGTGAAGTTCAGGCAGGTTTTCGCAGAAATATTTGAGAGATGTTATCGCACGGGGGCAAATTTGAATTTCGTCTAAGATAAGGAGGGTTGTTTTAGGCTGTATTGATTTATTCCTCAGAATTCCAAGATCTTTGATGATTCTTGAAACATTCAGGTCGCCTTCGAATATCTTTTGCAGCCGGTCGTCATATTCAAAGTTGAAATAAGCGACATCTTTGAATTCCGCCTCGCCAAAATGCTTTAATATCCATGTTTTTCCGCACTGGCGAATTCCTTCAATGATCACGGGTTTACGATCTCCACTGTCTTTCCATTTGATTAAAGTATCGTAAATGAACCGTTTCATATAATGACTTTTGCACTTTTAAGTATATATTATGTGTGCCAGGTACACATTTTTACAACTTATTTTGTGTAACGGATGTTCATTTTTCTAACTTAATGTTAGAAGATGTATGGTTTTTAGGAGACTGTTATTAGATAAGTGTCGAATTTTGTTGATTAAAATTGGATCTTAAAGATAATTTTGAAAAAAAAAGTTACTGAATTTTATAATCAGCTGTGTATCATCCCTGAATTTTTTTTTTGAGAAAGCGATCCGGGCTGCTGCCTGATATTTTAGGGATTGCCGCTGCACTCGATTAATAGATCAGGAAGTGTGATAGTCATGGGAAAATATTGTTGAGGTTTTGGTTTTTAGGAGGGAGGTGTTGCGGGTGAAAGTATGATTCTGCCCGGAATATGACATTGCAAGCCAGGGCGATACGGTAGAAGAAGCCCGTAAAAATCTGCATGAGGCATTGGAGCTCTTTTTTGAAACTGCATCCCCGCAGGAGATACAGTCAAGGTTCCACGGGGAAATTTACATCACACGAATCGATGTTGCTTTTGGCTAAACTCCGTGTATTATCAGGAAAGGGAGTCTGCGATATTCTCTTAAAACATGGTTTTTCAGAAGTCAGGCAATAAATCACTGCGCTTGCAAAAATCTTGGTTTTTGATTTTAAAAAGGACAGCTTTTAAAAATCACTTTCACACCACACCCTATACCTTTTATTCATATCAACAATGCAAACCTAAAGTTCACATGCAGAAGTATGATATCCGCAAAATATCAATATTCAAAAACAGGTTCAACCTCATAAGTGCAAATGAGGAGATACTGATTCCTTTAATGGAATCGGTAATCAACAATGAAGAAAGGCCGTCGTGCTTATACATCTGCGGAATCTATCCAAGAATTCTTCCCCTGCTATGCCGGCAAAATCCTTTTTTCCTAAGACGTGCGGCAAATCCCTATCAGATTCTTACAATCTTAAATGAAGCCGATCAAAAGCTTGTGATAATAGAGCATGACCCCTCCGTCTATGAAGATTTGGGAGACGTTGCAGAAGAGATTGGAAGACGATGCAGCGAAATCAGCAAAAATTCAACAGTCATCTACTTCTGGCTGTATCCTGACAGAATAATAAGAAACCATATAGAACGAAAAGCCGCAAGAATCACCTGCATTATGCAAAAACGAATGAAAATAAAGCGTCTGAACACTCATATTCTGTATTCAGGCCAGACGACTTTTGAAAGGAACTGGCAATAATGTCTAATGGATGGATATTTGATATTTCTTTTGAATATGACGGACTGAATCTGTGGGTTAAAGAGGGAGATACTGTAAAGAAATATCATAAGGAATACAAAAACAGTTATTTTTTATGCCTTCCAAAAGGCTTTGACAGCAGCGGTTTAATGGATGAGGCTGAGGCTTTAAAAACTGCAAAAAAAGATACATTCAGGACAATATATGGAGAATTTCAGGGCTGGAAAATTTACTCTGACAAAAAATTCGCATTAGAACTGGAGAAAAAAACCAGATATAATGCTGATTTTTATAATCTGGATGTACGGACTGAACAGAAATATCTTGCAGAAAACAACCTGTCTTTCTGCAAAAATTTAAATGAGGAGACCTTTTCTGCATCGATTAAAAGTCCTCTTTTAGAGATGACTGTTGCTGCTGCAGGCAAACCGCATTCTGATAAAGAGATGAAGGAAATTTCAATAGAATGCAGAGGACATAGAGAAAAAGAGTCTGGCGATGACTTGCATCTTACAAAATTTCTCATATCAGCAGTCCTGGAATATGATCCTGATGTAATTTTGTTTGACAACGCAGACGGCTGGATGCAGAAAATCTGCTCTATTGCAAGGGAGAATCAGATATTTAACAGCTTAAGCAGGACGGGAAATTTCAGGCCCTTAAAGAGCAGGTCATATTTTTCATACGGCAAAATGGAGTACAAGCCCTCTGCAATGATTCCATCCGGCAGAATAATTATTGACTCTGCACAGAATTTCATGTACAGGCAGGGCGGTCTCTCAGGAGTTTTTCTTGCATCACGCTTAACAGGAATTTCTCCAAACCTTACGGCAAGGTTTACTCCCGGAACGGTTGTCTCAAACTATGAGGTTTTTGAGGCGCTTAAAAAAAACATCTGTGTTCCGTTTAGAAAATCAGATGCAGAGATGATTAGAAACTCTGATGAAGTAAGAATAGACTATCGCGGAGGGCTTATTCTTCAGCCAAAGCCTGCCGTTTATGAGTGTGTAAGTCAGCTTGATTTTACATCTTTTTACCCTTCAATTATTGTAAAATACAATCTCTCTCCCGAGACTATGCAGAATAAAGATGCAGCCGGATTTTTGCCGTCTGTTATCGGCCCGCTTCTTGATTTCAGAATAAAGATAAAAGAGGCTAAAAAAACCGACAGATCTGTTGCAGGAATGGATGCGATGCTTAAGTGGATGCTTGTCACCTGCTTTGGCTATACAGGATATAAAAATGCGAAGTTCGGGCGGATTGAGCTTCATGAAAAGATAACAACCATTGCAACCGAAATTTTATCCGACGTCTGCAAAATATCAGAGTTTTTTGGTTTTTTGGTTTTGCACGGCATTGTCGACTGTGTCTTTGTGCAGGGCAAACAGGGCATAGACACAAAACCCTTAGAATGTGCAATTGTTGAAAAATACAAAATTCCTGTTGAGACGGAATGCTATGACTGGATATGCTTTCTTCCGCAAAAAGACGGCTCCGGCTCATACACAGGCTATTACGGAAGGCTTTGCTCCGGAAAGATTAAAATCCGCGGAATCTGTGCAAGGCGAAAGGACATGCCTTTGTATGTTAAAAAAATGCAGAATGAGATGCTTGATTTAATAAGCACTGCAAAAACCAAAGAAGGGATTCTTCTGCTAAAAGATGAGATAAGAGAGATTTACAATAGCTATTATGAGTCAGTTCCAAATGCAGCGCCCGCTGATTTTTTAATCAGAAAACAAATGGGGCGTTGTGAATACTCAAAAAACTGCATATCGGCATCAGTAATTGAGATGTATAAAAATTCCGGCGCTAAGATATCAGCAGGGATGGATGCAAATTTTGTTGTGAGGGATGCAGCCAGACATATTGTAGACCCCGAATGGAATATCCGCGGAATTGATGTTTCATATTACAGAAAACTTCTTGATAAGGCAGCTGAAGAGATTTTCTTTTTGTTTTCATCTATAAAAAAAGAGGAAAATTTTAATCCGATGCAATGCTAAACCAGAGTTTTATGTGCGGAAGATTTGCCCTTTATAATATTGAATTCTTCTCAGACATCTTCGGGGTTTACAATCCGCTTCCGCAGATAAATCTCTCATACAATATATCGCCCGGAAAAGAGATTTGCGCTCTCCTTTGTGGTGATGAAAATTATGCTGTCAGTGCAGAATGGGGAATTTTGAGAAGAGCAAAATCCGGGTCAGGGACTTTTTTTGATTTTTCCATGATTAACACAAGGGATGACACTTTAAAAGACGGTGAGTATTTCCAAAAAAACCCGGATGTCAAAAGATGCCTGATTCCTGCAAACGGATTTTATGAATGGAAAAAAGAAGGAACAAGGAAGGTGCCGTTTTATATCCGGATAAAAGATAACCCGCTTTTTGCTTTCGCAGGCATTTATAAGACAATTTCATCTCCATCGGGGAATTTGTCTTATTCATGCAGTATCATTACAACGAATGCAAATACGGCTTTGAGCGGCATTCATGACAGAATGCCTGTTATACCTGACAAAAGTTGTGCATTGGACTGGATAAATCCGGAGTATAGTGATCCGCTGTCTTTGTTAAAACCATACTCTTCAGATAAAACAGTCTCCTATGCTGTCAGAGACAGCGTTGGAAGTGTTGAAAATGACGGCCCTGATCTTATTAAGCAGATTTATGATGGCAAATGGTGGTAGATTTTTGCAAAAATTTTGTGATTGTATTTTGAATAAATATCATATATTAATCAGAGTGAAATTATCAGAAATATCTCACCTCCACTTCCCCCCCTAATCCTTAAATCCCAAAAAAATGACAAAATAATCAAGCGTTGGAAAATGCCGGGAACAGTTGAGACCGGGATTTTAAAATTCTTTTAGTGATGACAAACAAATCCCCGCGGATTTTTCAAACGCCGCCTGAAGAATTAAAATCTAAATTAAAATCTAAATTAAAATCAAATTAAAAATTTTTCAGGAAAAAATGCAAAAAAAAACCATTTAACTTAGGTGAGACCATGCAGAAAAAAACAAAGAAAAAAACAACAAAAGCAGCAAAAAAAGACATAAAAGCCTGTGATATCCACAATCAGGCTTTAGCAAAAACAGGCGAAGCCATGCCTAAAGCATGCATATGCTCTCTTTTAGAATCAAAAGAGGAGACGAAAAACGAAAAAGACAAAAAAGTGGAAAAGACAGACGAAATTTTTGTAAATTGCGGCAGCCAGATACAGAATAATTATCACACAACCCTGAACCCGACCGCCAGAATAAATCTGTCTGTAAAAAAGATAAATCATCCCATCACCGCCGGGGTGAAATGCTAATGGCAGACAAAGGCAGCAGTCTTAAAAAAACCAAAAACGCCGCAGCAGAGAATAAAAAAAGTATGAGGATTTATCCTCTCTATCTCATACCGCAGGCGCTTTCAGAAGAGATTCACACAAAAGGCGACAGCATCGACTCAGTCAGCATCAGACGAACAGCCGGCCACAATTATAAAATTGAGACAGCATTCAGGATTAAAACCAGAAATAAAAATTCAGAAGAGGGAAAAGTCCATGAATGAGCCTTCATCAGGAACAATCAGTCCGGGAGCTCATGGAAGGCTTGACATAATAATTGAAGATGAGAATTTTTACATATCATCAGATGACCTTAAAAATCTCATCTTCCTGGGCCGCAGTGCTCCGGTTATGAGAACACTATCCAAAAAGCCGGATGAATGGACTGAAATTTTTTCAACCGAAATCTCAGGCCATGTCTCATTAAACGCCGCCGGCAGGGCAGTTTACTTCGTAACAACCAAAGGAACATTCATAATTCCATTGTTCTCGCTACAAAGGGTTGCAAGAGGAGAGGCTGTATCCGCACCGGTATTTCAGATAATACCAGACATCAGAGGAGGGATTTTTCTATGACAGAAGAGAGTCCCAAAAGGGCTGAAAAAAGCATTAAGGATGAACAGCAGGAAGAGATAAAAAAAGCCCTCTCTCTTCTTTTCAGTCCTGATGCTGTGGTTGAGGTTCGTGCAATCGGTGATTTTTCTGTGCACAGCGGGTATTTTGATGATCATAACCTTCTCGTGGAAAAAGCAGGAGTTGTTGATATGTTCAATGACGTCTCCGGCGTTTATGTGACTCTTAATGAAGTAAACCCTGACCTTCTGGCAAGACGGGCCAACAGAATCAGAATGAAGCTGTCAAACCGGGAATCGACAACATCTGATTCGGATATCATAAGACGCAGATGGCTGCCGGTAGACTTAGACCCGGTACGACCGGGGGGTGTTTCATCATCAGATGCAGAGCACGAACTTGCTCTTTTAAAGGCAAAAGAGATTAAGGCATGGCTGAAAAAAGAAGGATTCCCTGAGCCCGTATTTGCCGACTCAGGAAATGGTGCACATCTTTTGTATAAAATAAGCCTTGAGAATACCCCGGATGCTGCAAACCTTGTAAAGGAGTGCCTTGATGTCATTGATGCTTTCTTTTCAGACACATCAGTTCAGGTTGACACAGGAAACTTCAACGCATCACGCATCTGGAAGCTTTACGGCACTAAATCAAAGAAAGGCGATGATACAAAAAAGAGACCGCACAGGATTTCAAGGATAATATCAGCACCCAAGACTCCACAGGAAGCTGCAGCCAAGACACTTCAAAGACTTGCATCACTTATGCCGGTAGAGCCAAAAGAGAATGAACAGTCATCAGGAAAACAAAAAGCCGGCAGAAACAACAGGCATAATTTGAAAATTGAGCTTGGGGAATGGTTAAGAGACAACGGAATTGAGGTTAAGACGATAAAACCCTGGAAGGGCGGCACAATGTACAGCCTTATGGAGTGCCCTTTCTCATCAGACCACAAAGACGGTGCATTTGCAATTCAGTTTGAATCCGGCGCAGTCTTTGCCGGATGCCATCACAATTCATGCGGGAGCGGAGTGCAGAGATGGCCTGAACTTCGGGCGATGTATGAGGAGAAGAAAAAAAGCAGCGGACTTTTTTCTGATAAGAAGAACTCCGCTGCACCCAAAATCAGAAGGGAGAAGACAATAAAGAGCCTGAAAGAGCCGGGAAGTTCCTTCAGTAAAGCCGGGCACAAAAGTTCTGACAATTCAGATTTTCCCGATGCAGTCAGAGAAAAGGCCCTTGAGATTTTAAGATCCGGAGATCCCCTGGCATTCATGATAGACACATTCGCAAAGTTTCATGTGGGTGACAGGATTGTTGCCGAATGCCTTATAATGTCGGTTGCATCTCAGTCCGTTCTAAACACAAAGGGCCTGCATGTATCTGTTTCCGGCAATTCCGGCAAGGGGAAATCTCATGCCTGCAACTCAATGCTGAAATTAATTCCTGAAGATTACCGTCTTTCCGGAACGGTGAGTGATAAGGCACTGTACTATAATCCCGACCTTCAGCCCGGAACTGTTTTTCTCTTCGATGATGTCAGCCTTTCAGAGGATCTCCAGGAGGTCCTGAAGTCTGCGACTGCAAACTTCTGCGATCGGATTGAGCATCAGACGCTGACAACCGACAGACAGCTTAAGATATGCAGCATCCCGGAGAGGTGCGTCTGGTGGCTTGCCAAGGTTGAGTCGGTTGGAGACGATCAGGTTATGAACAGAATGCTCACGACATGGATTG
>JAEWWL010000032.1 GCA_023396365.1 Methanobacteriota archaeon | reverse complement strand
CTGTAATCTTTTTTAAAAATTTAATTTAAGATCCGGTAATCTTTTTTATTGCAGAGAGAACTCTCAGTCTTGACTTCTGCATATCAGGCATGCTTAAAATCTGCCCCTCTTTTATGAACAGTTTCAGCATCGAGGATGCACCCTCAGGCGGCAGTGCTGCGGCAGGAAGCATGATATGTGCTGCATCCTCATATTCATAGACCTCCTTAACACCGCTCCTCTTTCCTCTCTTTGACACAGGCTTTCCCTCGATATCAACAATATCAAGTGAAAAATCAATCACCGGCGCATTTGCAATCGCACCGCCGACTCCAAACCCGTCTGCAATATCTGCAAGTTCTCTCACATCCTCAGGTGTAAGGCCGCCTGATAAAAATATCCCGACATTTGAAAATCCGTTTATGTCAAGCTCCCAGCGAACCTCCTCAGCTATTGCCCGCATATCGCCTCTTCTTGAAGCAGGAGTGTCAAGGCGGACAGCGCTCGCTCCTGCCCGTGCAGCCTCAAGTGCCTCTCTCTTCTCATCGCTTACAGTGTCTGCAAGCATAATTCTTGGAACATCTGAAGGTGCATTCCTGTCAAAGGATACCCAGGCATCATTCGGAGTGTCATAGCACATAATAAATGAATGCGGCATCGTTCCTGCAAGCGGGATTCCCGCCGGTGCACAGATGTTTGATGCTCCGTCAACTCCGCCAATCCATGCTGATCTCTCAATCATCGCCGCAATAGACGGATGCTGACGCCTTGAGCCAAAGGAGTATACAGGAACATCGCCTGCAAAGGCTTTAATTTCTGCCGCAGAGGTTGCGATTGCTGAAGCATGGCATAAAAAACCCAGAATTGCAGTCTCATATTTTCCAAAGTCCCTGTAGTTTCCGGTTATCCTCACAACAGGCTCTCCGGGATAGAAGAAGCTTCCCTCAGGCATTGAAAAGACATCCAAAGGCAGCCCTTCAAGAAGTTTTAGGAGATCAGAGATGCCGCATAAAACACCAAAGCCTTTTGGAAGATATGATGCTGTCACCTCAACCGTAACTTTAGGATTTTTGTTCTCGACTGTTAAAATATCATTGGCCCTTTGAAAATAGATATCAGTGCATTCGCCTGATTTTATCAGCTCATCACTGACAGTGCAGAATATTTCCATTTAAAAATAATGGGTTGGCAAACGGCAATAACATTTTTGGTGATTTTAAAAAAATCCAAAAGCACTTTTTGATATAATTCTTCTTTCATGCAGGGAGGCGGCATCAATTAAACATTATAGCAACAATTACTAAACAGCTTACTGATAAGAGCCCTCTCTTTGAATAAAAAATAAAAGGTGATAATAAAAAGATGCTTGGAATTGTCGGAGGAACCAGTCTTTTATACGCAGATATCCCAAAACTTGAGAAAAAACTAATCTCAACCCCGTTCGGGCCCGCAGAGGTATATCTTGGTGACATTGCACTTTTAATGCGCCACCAGTTCAGAACACCGCCGCACAAAATAAATTTCTGCGCATGCATGTCAGCCCTTGCACTATCAGGCGTTGATAAAATCGTTGCTTTCGGCTCGGTCGGCTCATTAAAAGAGGAGATTAAACCCGGAACAATAATCCTTCCAGATGATTATTACAGTCCGTATTCAATACCAACAATACACAACAACGCAATCGGACATATCGCTCCGGGTATCGACAGGGGACTTATTGAAAAGATACATGAAATTGTTCCGGACACAATCACCGGCGGCACATATGTACAGACAGCCGGACCGAGGTTTGAGACATCATCGGAGATAGATGTGTTAAAACGGGCAGGCGATGTTGTCGGAATGACGGTTGCATCAGAGGCGACAATAGCAAACGAACTAAAAATCCCCTTTGCGGCGATATGCTCTGTTGACAACTACTGCAACGGCCTTTGCAGTGATGAGCTGTCATATGAGATGCTCCTTGAAAAGTCAAGGGCCAACAAAGAAAGAATTGAAAAAATTTTAAAAACCGTTATAGAAAATATCGGATGAGAAAAATTAAAAAAAGTTTTTTTTAGGAAGTTTTCTTAATTTTCATAAATTTTTTTGCTTTAAATTTTCTTCATTTCCCGGCTCTTTTTTTTGCCTCTTTTTTTTGCTTTAATTTTTTATCTTTTCCCCGGCTCTTTTTTTCTCTTTATTCAACAGACAAATTATAACACAAAAACCGCCATATTATAAAAGACAAACCTGCTTTAGCGGAGATATAACAATGGCAAAAATATGTGATGAACCTGATATTTTCAACAGTGCTGACTCTGTCCTGATAAAAGGAACGCTTGTAAACGGTGAGAAAAAAGACATATTCATTGGCGATGCCGGAATAATTGAGGAGATTTCTGATAAATATTCAGGAAATCACGGAGAGCCGGAATTTATTATTGACGGAACGCAGAGTGCTGCATCACCCGGTTTTTCAAACACCCACACACATGCGGCGATGACACTCCTTCGCGGATATGCTGACGACATGCACCTTTCAGAATGGCTCACGCAAAAAATCTGGCCGCTTGAGGCCCACCTTCAGGGTGAGGATGTATACTGGGGAACAAAGCTTGCATGCATGGAGATGATACGCTGTGGAACAGTTGCATTCAATGATATGTACTTCTTCATGGAGGAGGCATGCCGTGCTGTTGATGAGGCCGGAATTAAGGCAGTGCTCTGCCACGGCTTCATTGATTTTGGAAGCGGGGAGAAGAGGGAGACAGAGATTAAGGCTACAGAAAAACTCTGCTCCCACATAAAAAAATTAAGCAATCCAAAAATTAAAGCCGCAACCGGACCGCATGCACCGTATACAGTTTCAAAAGAGGGACTTTTATGGTGCTCATCATTTTCAGAGGAGAACGATATAGGAATTCATATACACCTAAGCGAAACCGAAAAAGAGGTAAAGGACTGCATTGAACAAACCGGTCTTTCACCGGCAAAGGTTCTTGATGAATGCGGATGCTTAACCGATAAAACAGTTGCTGCACACTGCTGCTGGCTTGATGATTCAGAATGCGCACTTCTTGGAGAACGCGGCGTTTCTGTTGCGCACAACCCGGTTTCAAACATGAAGCTTGCCGTAAACCGTGCAATGCCATACCAAAAGCTCAAAGACTGCGGTGCAAATGTAACTCTTGGAACAGACGGGTGCTCATCAAACAACAACCTCGATATCCTTGAGGAGATGAAGACAGCAGCCCTTCTTCAGAAGTTCTTCTGGAACTCTGACACAGTCCTTCCGGCACACGAGGCAATATCCATGGCGACAAAATCCGGCAAAAAGGCCCTGGGGTTTGGAGACGGAGAGCTAAAAGAGGGATCTGAGGCAGACATTGTTCTTATCAGGACAAACACACCCTGCATGACTCCGCTCTTTAACTGGGAGTCAAACATTGTTTATTCTGCAAACTCAAATGCGGTTGACACAGTGATATGCAGCGGGCGGGTTTTAATGCACGACGGATTTATCCCCGGAGAAGATGAGGTCTGCAAAAAAGCCTCTGATGCGGCATTCGATCTTATCAAAAGATACAAAGACTCACTGTAAAAAAATTTAATACTAAAAAATATTTTTTAATAAGGCTGCCTTGCAGTTTCAAAAATTCTTTTAGCGGTTTTTTCACCGATTCCCTCTACTGCTTTTAACTCATCCTCAGATGCTCTTATGATATTTTCAATAGTTCCGAAGTTTTCAAGAAGAAGCCGTGCATTCTTAAGCCCAGTTCCCGGAAATGAGGACATGATGTATAAAAGCTCCTCACGTTTTGACCGGTAAGACTTATGGTAGTGCGGAGATTTCATCCCGCCTTCCCTTCCCTCCTCACGGTTTGCAATCACAAAGAGCATATCAGCCGTCTCCTCAGGTGTTTTTGTATAAAATATGCTTACTCCAAGCCCGACTGAAATTGCACACAGCGCTCCCCTGATTGCATTCGGGCTTATGTTTCTTTTGGAATAGAGATCATCGCCTTCAATTATTAAAACAGGCTTTAACACCGCATCAGACATTCTTTTTATCTGGCCGATTAAGTCGCGTTCGACAAGAGTGTCGACAAAATCCCTCGCAGTCTTTCTCTCAACAAGCACCCTGTCGCCAATTGCATAATCGCCGTATAAAAGCCGCTCAAGCGAGATTGACACTCCCGAATTGTGCAGGCATTCAACAACCTTTGATGAGCTCTCCCTGTCATCGGCAATAATTAGCGGAATGCTCTTTTCACCCGGCAGAGTCTGCGGCTGAATAATTTTTGAGACGTCAGAAAGGGTGGTCTGCCCGGCGGCCTTTACTGCATGTGAAGCGTCATTTAAGTCCGCAATTTTTAAGTCCGCAGTTTTTTCAGCATCAGAAGAGTTTGTTAAAAGCGCCTTCTTTGACCCCAGGGAAAGATTCAAAATTCCCTTCTTCATTGACTTCTCGCGGACGCGGCTTACATGCGTAAAGGTCTCATCAGACGTTCCTTTGGTTACAAGAACAATTATGCTTCCGCTTCCGTGCCTTCCTGTCCGCCCCTTTCTCTGAATGCTTCTAATCTCTGAGGGGACTGACTCATAAAATATTACAAGATCAGTTGAAGGAACATCAAGACCCTCCTCACCGACCGATGTTGCAACAAGAACCTTAAATTTTCCCTCCCTAAACTCAGAGAGTGTTTCAATCTGCTTCTTCTGCGAAAGGCCCTTTGATGAGTCCTTTGATGCCTGCCCTATAAACCTTCTTGCATCTATCCCGCCCTTTACAAGATAATCGCACAAAAGGCTGACAGTATCGCGGTAGTTTGCAAAAATTATTATCCTGCTGTCAGGAAATTCTAAAAGCTGCTTTGAAACAATATCATGCGTGATTCCAAATTTTGGCAAGAGCTCCTCTTCCCACCTGTCTGATTCCTCAAGAAGATTTATGAAAAGAGGATCGCGGGCAAGACGCTGGCTTGCCTTTGTGCCTGAGGGCGTCATGCCTTCCGCTGAAAGCTTGTTGAGATAAACTTTTAAAATTTCGCTTCCCTGTGATTCTGCTAAGGCTACCGCATGCCGAATCTTCATAATCTCGGCATGCACAGATGCTGCCATGTATGCATCAGTATTCCGGCTGAGAATATTTCTCTGAATCTGCGCATTAATGCCGTTTAATGCCGCCATTGTAAGCTTATCTGCTCTTGGGACGATGTACCCCGCATCTGAGAGCATAGAGAGGCGCTGCTCAAGCAGCTTCTTAAGTGTCAAAACCGCAAATTCAAGCTCGGGGGGAAGCTCAATATTGACATACTTAAGCTCTCTTTCATAAATGTACGGCATTACATCTGAGTCATCTTCAGTCCTTGTCTCAATAATCTTAATTGAAAGGTTCTCGCAGACCTCCATCAGCTTCTCCTCTTTGCTCCCAGGAGATGCAGTCATACCAAGTATCAGAGGATTTTTTGCGGTCTTGTGGTACTCTGATGCAATGAATGTGTAAGCATAGCTTCCGACAGCCCTGTGGCATTCATCAACGATTAATAAGGATACGTCTTTTAAGCTGTACCTGCCGGCAATAATATCATTCTTTATAACCTGCGGCGTTGCAAGAACAACTCCCGCACTGCTCCACATAGAAAGACGCTTGTCAGTGTCGGTCTCTCCTGTAAACATCGCAAAATCAGGGTATTTTTCCCTATCCGGCAGGACAAGTTTTTCCGAAAAAAGTTTTCTGTGCTGGTCCACAAGCGGTTTTGTCGGAGCAAGCACAAGCACCCGCCCCCCGCATGACTTAAGCCTCATTGCAGAGCAGAGGAGTGCGACAGCGGTTTTTCCAAGACCTGTCGGGAGAACAACAAGTGTGTTTGCCTCTGCCGCATGCATTGCTATTGAAAGCTGGTACTGCCTCTCCTCAAGACTCTGCGGCCTTATTAGCGGGTGGCTGATATATTTCATCGGTATCTTATGCATCCTGCCCGGATGCGGGTTTTACTGCAGCTGTTCAAATGAAACTCTTCCGCGGATTAAATCCCTTAAAATCTGTGGAACTTTTTCAGAGCTGCATCTTACCTGCTTCATCGAATCGCGGTCGCGAAGTGTTACGGTTTTGTCCTCTTTTGTGTCATAGTCAATTGTGACTGCAAAAGGCGTTCCAATCTCATCCTGTCTTCGATAGCGCCTTCCGATTGCACCGGAGTCATCATACTGTGCAACAAGCCCTTCATTTTGAACCTGCTCCATTATTTCAAGGGCGATTTTATCGAGATCATCGCGTGCCATCAATGGAAGAACAGCAACCTGAACCGGTGCGATGCATGCCTTCATGTGAAGAATCTTTCTTATCTCGCCGTCTATATCCTCCTCATCGTAGGCGTGCTCAAGAACGGAGTATAAAATCCTGTCAATTCCATATGAGGGCTCGATTACATGCGGCCTTACGTCCTCACCGCGGATTTCAGTCTCCTGCTCGCGAATGGTGTAAAGCTGGGGCGGGATTGTGATTTTTTCTCCGTCGAGGATGATTTCAGCACCGCTTTCTGTCGGCTTTGATTCCAAAAGGGCATCTGCGACAGCCTTTGCCTTTCCCCTGTACTTCGGGCCGAGTGCACCCATGTCAGGAACAATTCTCTTCTCAAATCCTTTTTTGGGTTCATCGTATGGTATGAAAACAGTAAACGGACTTTTGCTCTCGCCTGCATGGGCTTTTAAGTCGTAATCTGTCCTGTCTGCAATTCCGACAGTCTCAACCCAGCCGAACCTGCCTGACAAAATTTCTGCATCCCAGCAGTCGGTTGCATAATGGGCACGCTCATCAGGAAGATGCTGCCTGAATCGTATCCTGTCAGGGTTTGCACCGCATGTTACAAGAAAGTCATGAGTTAATGCAACATAATATGCAACGTACTCGTTTGCAACGATTCCGGAAGAGACAGCCTCTCTCATCGTAATTTTAATGGGTTCGCTTCCGCTCTCCTGCTGCTTTATTCCCCACAGAGGGACTAACCTTTCTGCATAGCGGCCAAAGTTTGGGTGATCCTTTTTATCAGGGTGAACAAAAATCTCAGCTTCTGCCTGTGTGAATTCACGAAGGCGAATCATTCCCTGCCTTGGGGAAATTTCATTCCTGTATGATTTTCCTATCTGGACTGCACCAAAAGGAAGCTTGTCGCGGTAAAAGCGAAGAAGCCTTGCAAAGTCTGTAAAAATTCCCTGCGCAGTCTCCGGCCTTAAGTATCCGACTCTCTGGCTTCCGGGGCCGATTGTCGTGTTGAACATTAAATTAAAGTAATAGACTTCAGATCCGTCAAATGTCTCCCCGCAGACAGGGCAGGGAAGATCTTTTAAAATATCTGTAAGCTCCAAAAGGGGCTTTGTCTCTGCATTTTCAATATTATGCGCCGCACAAACATGATCTGCCCTGTGGTATTCTTTGCAGTGCGGGCACTGAATCATCTTGTCAGCAAAGCCTTTCACATGCCCTGATGCAATGTAGATTGACTCAACGCCGACCGTCGGGCACTCAATCTCAAAATATCCTTCGCGGGCGACATAGAAGTCACGCCAGACATTTTCAATCTTCCTTTTCATCATTGCGCCGAGCGGGCCGTAATCAATAAATCCGGCTACAGATCCATAGCACTCCGAGGACGGCCATACAAAGCCGCGTCTTCTTGCAAGCTCAATTACCTTATCGTAAATATCAGTCATATTATATCACTCAGACAGACTGCACCTGTTATTAATTCTGTTTTTTTGTGAGATTAAACCTTCATTATGAATATATGATGAAGCTGTTTTTTTAGGATTAATAAAAACAGTTCTTCATAAAATTTTAGCTTTCAGACTTGTTATGCTTAATAATTCAACCACAGATTATAAAATAGATAATCACGTATACAGAATTTAAGAACAGAGCAAATTGAATACTTTTATATAAAGGTATGAACATTATAAAGGGAAATCTGGATTGATCAGCATGGCTGCAGTTAGAAAGAAAAAGAAATTGAACACTTCCGATCGTAAAAAAGAGCTTTTAAGCTTATTTAGCGATATTTCGGGGAAAACAGAGATAGTAGAGCCGATGAAAAAAATTCACGGTACTTTGCGCGACAAGGATGCAATAGAGCGCGAGGTCGCCTTAATCATGCGTGAAATCCTGGATCAGGGCCATTTCAAGACCAAATTAAAACCGCGTGATCTTGCATGCCTTGTGTGCGGCTACTATGAGGGAAGAAATGATACTGAAATTGCACGTGAGCTTGGCGATGAGAAGCTTTCAAAGACAGTTGCAAGGGCACGTGTAAGACTTAAGCTGTTCCGCGACCTCGATTTCAAGATGCCCTTTGAGCGCTCCTCAATGGAGAAACTGCTTGAGTCAGGCAAAACCATGAAAGAGGTCAGTGAAGAGCTTGGAATCAGCCCGTCAACACTTCGCGAATACCGCCACGTAATTGAGCAGGAGCAGGACATCACTCTCGATCCCTTCCTTGAGCGCATAAAAGACGTTATGGAGGACCGTGATCTTACAGAGTCGATGACAGGTGC
>JAEWWL010000081.1 GCA_023396365.1 Methanobacteriota archaeon | reverse complement strand
CAGACGCTGACAACCGACAGACAGCTTAAGATATGCAGCATCCCGGAGAGGTGCGTCTGGTGGCTTGCCAAGGTTGAGTCGGTTGGAGACGATCAGGTTATGAACAGAATGCTCACGACATGGATTGATGATTCAGCAGAGCAGGACGATAAGGTTCTTCTTCATATCAGAAGGACGGAAGCTTCAGAGGAAATTATCAGTTCCGAGCCTGAAGAGGCAAAGGTCTGCCGCTGTATGTGGGCTATATTAAAGGAAGAGAATGTCTATGTTTCAATTCCGTTTGCAGAGAAGGTTTCGTTTTCAAGCTCTGCGAACAGGCGTAATCCGGCAATTCTCTTTGACCTGATTAAGTGCCATGCCCTTTTATTCAGGATGCAGCGGGAGAGTTTCGGGCCGGCCGGAAGTGATGCCGGAGATGAAGCCGGCGGAGATAACAGGAGTGACAAGAGTTTTGTTTCTGAAGAATCCCTGCCTGCAATCCGGGCAGACATTAATGACTTCATGGCGGCTGCAAGGATTTATGCACAGATTAACGGCGAGAGCGGAGGACAGGAGACAAAGCTTACGAAGAATGAGGCCGCAGCTCTAAGCACTATCTGTAAAATGGGCTGGAAAGTTCTGACAATCGGGATGCTCCAGGAAGCAATGGGCATTTCATATCATCAGGCAAGAAGAATCTTTCAGGGATACTTTAACGGAGGAAATTCTTATTCAGGACTTCTTGAGAAGTGCCCGGCGATAAGTTTCATTGACGCAACTGTCTCTGAGGAGATGGATGGCTGCATGGTCCGCCGAAGAGAGAATCAGTTTTCATTTAGCTATGAGATTTACCACAGGTGGAATACCGGAAGTGTGGTCTGGATAGATGAGGGAAGTGAGCAGGGCGGAGATGATGACAAGAACAGCGGAGAAGGGAACAATGACGCCGATGGAGGCGATGACGGCGGGGATTTGGGAGAAGACTCCTCCCCTTCAAAGCCTTCTGACGTTTGCACTTTTGCACCATGTTTGCACCACGTTTGCACTTCAAAAGTGCAAATGAAAGAAACGGAAATCTGCGAAGCTTCTGCCAATCCATTGGTAAATGATGAAACGCTTCTCTCTCTAAATAGTAGTTTGCACCGATTTTCAGGAACGGAGAAGAGGACAGTTGCGCTAACATCTCCGGGTGCTTCTGTGTGTGTTTCCAAATTCAGTGCAAACGTAAATGAAAAACTTTTAAAAGGTGGTCAAAATCAGGAAAAAATCAATAATTACAGTCCGTTTGGTTGCACTTCCAAAGTGCAAGTCAGTGTAAACCAGTGCAAAAGTGCAAATGAGAGCGGGTTTACTCTGCCGCTGCCAGGGTTGATGTGTGCAGCGGATTTTGAGAGGGTGAGTGTTGATGTCGGCCGGTGCGGTCTTTGTGATGAGGGGAAGGCTTTGTTTAGGTCCTGTGATCTTAAGCTGGCGATTTGTGAGAAGTGTTACGGGAGACTTGTGAGGGAGGAGAATGGGAGGAAGGGGGTTGTTTGATGAATAAACCTGAAACAGTTATTAGTCATTGCGTTGCATATTATCATAGATTTGTAATAAATATGGCTGATATTCTTAAAATCCCAAATATATATGACGGAACTTCCGGTTTTAAGTTATTATTTGATATTTGGAATGATTACAATCAGTCGAATAACCTCCAATTTGACTTTTCTGAGTGCACTTTCATAAAACAAAATGGCGTTGCGTTTCTTGCAGGTCTGGCATCTCAAATTCGGAAAAATGGTGGAGATGTTTCTATTGATGAATGCACGTTTGTTCCTCAGGTTAGAATGAATTTGGCTCAAAATGGATTCCTGAAGGAGATTACAGGAGAATGTGAACCCTGGGATGGCAATTCTGTTCCTTTAATGCAATGTTTTCCACGAGATGTCAATTCCATTGAGAGATATCTGGCAAATCAATGGATTGGCAAGGGGTGGATTCACACAAGTAATCTCTTGTCAGAAAAAATTTGTGGTAATGTTCTTGAACTTTACGCAAATGCTTTTGAGCACAGTTCTTCCGAAATAGGAGTTTTTACATGTGGGCAGCGTTTTCCTAAAAAAAATTCTTTGATTTTGACAATTATTGATTTTGGGATAGGCATTCCCCAGTCATTAAATGATTATTTCAAAGAGAGTGGAGAGTCTTTTTATGGAAATTCTCGTTTAGAGATGGCTTTTCAGGATGGTTTTTCCACAAAAAAAAGAGAGCGTCCAAGAGGCATTGGTCTTGATTTGCTTAAAGATTTCATTCAGAAGAATCATGGAAGTATGGATATATATAGCAATAATGAGTATGCTCACATCACGTCTACTGAAATAAATTACATGATAAAGGATTTTTATTTCAATGGAACTGCAATTAACATAAAATTGATGTGCGATGAGAAATATTATCTTATTGAAGGAGAGTCTGTTGATCAACCTTATTTCTAATAATAATTATGACAATTAATATTCAAAATATAATTGGAGAAAACTGCATAACGCTTGAGGATGGTGAAAAGGTCTACAAAATGATTCTCCCAGTCCTTGATAAGGATCAGGATGTTGAGCTTGATTTTACCGGCGTGCGTATTTATGCGTCTCCTTTTTTCAATGGGGCAGTTGGCAAGTTATTAGGCAAGTTTACACCAGAGGAGCTCAATATGAGAGTTAAATTTGAGGGTCTTTCTGATCATGGGAAACAGATTCTAAGGCGCGTAACTCAAAACGCCCGCAAATATTATTCTAATGATAAGTTTCGGAATGCTGTCGATAAAATTGCGGCTGAGCACTCTGAAGGTTTTTAATGGCATTTGAAGACCATATTTCAGCATTTGTTGTGAATATCCGGAAAGATGTTCCAAAAAGTACAGATACCTTTTTTGTGGATACTAATGTTTGGTATAATTATGCGACTTCCTTTACTTCACTCTCCAATTCGTATCAAAGTAAATACTATCCAGCATATCTTTCCAAGATGCATAATGCGAAGTCAAAAATATTTAGAAGTGAACTTATTCTTGTTGAGCTTTCCAATGTAATTGAAAAGTCGTTATACAAAATTTTTCTTGAGGAAAATAGTCTTAGTCCAGATAATCTGTCTTTAAAAGAATTTAGGTATGATTATCCCGAAGAACGGGGAAATTTTATTGATGATTTGTGCTTATCTTGGGATAGTGTAAGGGACATCTCTGAATCTTTTGATTCTGTTATTGATGAATCGGTCTCTAAATTTATTATCAAAGAGGTTTTTAATTCATATTTAGATGGGTATGATCTTTTATATCTTGATTTAATTGAAAAGAATATGGATAAATCTTGTATTTTAACGGACGATAAGGATTTTGCTACAGTTCCGGGCATAACTGTTTTTACTGCCAATAATAAAATAATTGATGCCGCAAAGAAGAAGGGTCTTTTTGTGGTACGATGAATCACATACATCCTAAAAGTTCAGTAGATCTTTTTCAGCTTCCTCTAACTGTGGCAGAGTTTTTGCACAGGTAATAGGGAATTTCCAGGATTTGTTGTAAAATGCAACGTATTGATTTTCACCCTCTAATCTCCACATAATTCATCCCCACATGAACTCAGTCCTTCTTCACAATATCAACAAACCATAGCTCCTCTAATTTTTAATACAGAAAAAAATAGGTATAACTAATTTTTGACTCATCCTTCACTCTTCCGCTGCCGGGCGTTATGTGTGCAGCGGATTTTGAGAGAGTGAGTGTTGAGCTTGGCCGGTGCGGGTTGTGTGATGAGGGGAAGGCTTTGTTTAGGTCTTGTGATCTAAAGCTTGCGATTTGCGAGAAGTGTTACGGGAGACTTGTGAGGGAGGAGAATGAGAGAGGGGGAGTGGTTTGGAGGTTATAATTAAATATTGATCCATTGGGAGTTAAGGATATTAAAAATACATAAACGCATTAGATGATAGTTTATCTAATATACAAAAAGTATATATGTTTATATGATGTATTGCTACTCATGATGTTTGAAAATAATATGCCTGCCTGGATCGAGAAAGGATATTCTCATCTATGGGAAGAGTTTGGAAGTGAAGAATTTTACATTGAAGAAGCCTCCATTGCTCTTGAAAAAAGAGCAAGGGATGATCACACTAAAGCACCTGTCCTTTTATCGAAACTTAGAAAAAATGGACTTCTGAGTGTCAGATCAGACATTACTGATGCCAGGAAAAAGATCTATTCTCTCATTGACAAAAAAGATCTAGTTGAAGATATTGTTTTTGATACCGATCAGAAATTGACTCGTGAAGATCTAACTCGCATCCTCAAGCGTGCAGCGGACGTTATCCGCACCAGGGTGGATTATAAATTTATTCTCCTTCCTCTCTTCCTAAAACGTATCAGCGACAAGTGGGAAGAGGAGACAAAAGCAGCATACGAAGAAGCTTTAGAGGACGGATATACTAAAGAAGAAGCATGTACTGAGGCCAAAAAATCTATGTATCACAGTTTTGATCTTCCAGAAGAATTCCTTTGGGAGAACCTTCGCAAAGATACCGAAACACTCCCCGAAACTTTTTCAAAGGCTTTGAAAGAAATTGCAACACGCAATCCGGAACTGAAAGATGTTTTTGATACCGTCGATTTTATACAGTTCACTCAGAGTAGGGAAAATGCTGAAATTTTACGTCAGCTTGTTGAGCTTTTTAGTGAAAAGAAACTTACACACGTCCCTCCTGATATCCTTGGAGATGCCTATGAATGGCTTCTCCAATATTTTGCACCACAGAAAGCAAAGGAAGGGGAAGTTTATACTCCTCGCGAAGTAATTCAGCTTCTTGTTGAATGCCTGGATCCACAGCCGGGGGAAAGTGCATACGATCCTGCAGCAGCGAGTAACGGCATGTTAATCATCTCACATAAGCATGTTGTTGAAAATTTCGGACCGGAGGAGGCAGAACAACTATTTCTGTATGGTCAGGAAGCGAATGCCCAGACTTTGGCTTATGGACGTATGAATATGTATATTCATGACATCAGGAATGTGAATCTGCAGGGTGGTGACACTCTTCTCTATCCAAAATTTAAGAAAGATGATGGCACGGGCGTTAAACAATTTGATGTTGTTATCGCAAATCCCCCCTGGAATCAGGATGGCTATGAGGAGAAGATTCTAAAGAAGGGAGAGTTCTGGAAACAGCGTTATCCATTCGGATATGTCAACCGTCAGAGTGCGGACTGGGCATGGGTGCAGCATATGCTGGCATCTGCTAAAGATGATACAGGGAGGGTTGGCATTGTGATTGACAATGGTTGTCTGTTTAGGGGCGGCAAGGAAAAAGCCGTCCGCCAGAAGGTAATTGAGCATGACCTCCTGGAGTGTGTCATACTACTTCCTGAAAAACTCTTCTACAATACTGGAGCACCTGGGGCAATCCTGTTTTTCAGGAAGAACAAGCCCGAAGAAAAGAAAGGAAAAATTCTCTTCATCAATGCATCCAGCCAGTTTAAGAAGCACCCTGATGTCCGCAAACTCAACATCCTTGCTGAAGAGAATATTGCCACAATTACAGCCGCATATGAACAATTTGTCGATAATGATGGGTTTGCCCGTGTCGTGCCTGTCAATGAGATAATCCAAAACGATTACAGTCTGAACGTAACACTCTATGTTTTTCCTGAAGAGGAGAAGGAAGAGATAAATCTTGCTAAGACCTGGGCGGAAATAAGACGTATTGAAGACGAACTAAAAAAAGTAGATGTTGAGATTGAGGGATACCTGAAGGAGATTGAGGTAGGGATGTAAAATGACAGATATTAAAAATCTCCAAAGTTGGAATTTGGTGGCTTTGGGAAATAAGAAATTGTTTAATTTAATAATGGGTCAATCCCCTCCATCTGACACTTATAACGATGATAGTATTGGATTGCCCTTCTTACAGGGTAATGCTGATTTTGGAGATATTCATCCAAAAATAATGAAATATTGCTCTAAACCTCAAAAAATAGCAGAAATTGGAGATATATTGATTTCTGTCCGTGCACCTGTAGGGGAATTAAACATTGCAAATGAAAAATCTTGTATTGGTAGAGGATTAGCTGCAATTAACGTTTTAGATGTGAAATTAGGTAGATACCTATATTATTATCTCAAAATAAAAAAATCTGAATTTGATAGAATATCTGCTGGTTCAACATTCAAAGCCATAACAAAAAGCGATTTAGAAAAATTTGAAATTGCTGTTCCTTCTCCTTATGAATATGAACGGATTGGTAATATACTTACAACTGTCGATGAAGCCATCCAGAAGTCCAAAGCCGTCTTTGCAGAGACCGAACGCCTGAAGGAAGGGACTATGCGGAAACTTTTAACTAATGGTGTAGGGCATACGGAATTCAAGGAGAATGAAAAATTAGGATTTATACCTAAAAATTGGGAAGAGGGTACATTCGCAGATATTGCAGATATTAATCCTAAAACGGACATATCTTTCCTTTCAGATGATTCAGATATAACATTCTTACCTATGCCAAATGTAGGAGAAAATGGAGATATAATCAAATATGAAACTCGAACATATGCTGAAGTAAAAACGGGTTATACCTGTTTTGCTGAACGAGATGTCCTTTTTGCAAAAATTACTCCTTGTATGGAAAATGGGAAAGGCGCTGTTGCAATAAATCTTGTGAATAAAATAGGGTTTGGGAGTACTGAATTTCATGTACTTCGAGCGAAAGAAAATGCAGATCCATATTTTATTTTTTATCTTTCTAAAGAATCATTGTTTCGAAAGAATGCTCAAAGGTATTTTACTGGTTCTGCAGGTCAGCAACGTGTTTCAAAGGATATTTTCACATCATACACAATTCCAATAATTCCACGAAAAGAACAAACTCAGATCGTTAACATACTCTCCACCATTGACCACAAACTCTCTCTTCAGCATCAGCGTACTGCTGCATTAGAACGTCTCAAAAATGGTCTTATGAACGACCTGATTACTAGTAAAAGGTCGGTGGTGATAGAATGAGTTCAAGTATTGGAGGTATCAGGGAGGCTTTCGCACCCTTTTATGATGATCCGGATCGTACTAAACTTAAGAATTTATTAAAGGACAATCTGGGCGAATTTAATCATTTAGATTATAAAGAATCCATGATTGAACCGGCAAAATTGGCTAAAATTATTATTGCGATGGCAAACACCAAAGGAGGTGCTATTATCTTTGGTGTGAAAGAACTCGAAGATAAAACTTATGAATCCGTTGGTCTTGAGAATTTTGAAGACAAGACAAGTATTCAACAAAAATTGAAAATTTATCTTTCTGAAAATCTCAAATTTGAAATCCTTGACTTTGCATATACAGAATCTGAATATGATAAATTAAAGGGAAAAAAATTTCAGGTTATTCTAGTTCACGATTTACCTAAATATATTCCATTTCTCCCTGAACATTCGGGTGAGGGTTTATATGAAAATCGCATTTACTACCGTGCTAATACCAATGTCGAAGAAGCAACATCCAAACAAATTCAGGAAATGTTATCAAGAAGGACAAGTGCGATAGTTGCAATTACTCCTGAAGAAACATTTAAAAATGACTTATTTCAGCTTAAAAAACTGTATGGACAAATCCCTAAAAATTATACAATATCCAAATTCGATTTTAATGCGTTGGTTAGTATGAATACAATTTTTTTTAAATCAGAAAAAAATCCTAATTACCCAGAGGAATCTTATGATGAATTTATTGCTAAGATGATTGAAAGGAAAAAAGTAATAATTGAAGGTGCGGTCATGAATTCAGATATAAGGGGATTATAATCCAAATTTTATTGAAAGTGGTGATTTGATATGGTAAAAAGGACTCTGCCTGGAAAAAAACAGGCAAAACCTGACACAAAACTGGCAATGGCCACCCTTGCTGTCGCCAGAAAGGACCTGGATGCCTCCGTATGTCTATATGAAAACGGATTATATCCCCAGGCAGTATTTTTTCTTCAACAGGGTGTTGAAAAAGGATGGAAGGCCTTTGGATATCATCATGGTGTGCTCACACTTGAAGAGGCAAAAAGTAAAAAATACGGTCATATATCAACCAACGTAGGAAAAACCAGCCTCCTGAGAATGCGAAATGTTATTGGTTTGATGATCCGCCAGATGCAAATAGTTTATTCAAGTGTTCCTTATCAAAACAAAAAAAACCAGAATGAACCAGATTCATATCTCCTTAATATCTATAATCAACTTCACTGGGCACAAAAGGAGATTGATAAAGCAACTGACCCTAATTACGCTGTTACCACAGAAGAACTCGAAAAAATGCTTGATAAATTCAACAGTGATAAAATACAGGAAAAAATTTGGGAAGAATACTTAGAATATCCTGACATTTATACAAATATTGTTGAAAAAATACGTGAGGGAGCAATTGACGGACTAAGTACAATTTACAGTGGAATTCCTGAGGCAAATGAGCTAATAAAAGAAACGATTAACGGGAAATATGACGATCATAAAATCAAAGAAATTCTTCTCTCTGTGATGAAAGGCTTGGTAATTATTTGTCCCCTTCTGTGTTTTGGAATCATTTCACAAAGACATGAAAACATATGCAGGTACCCTGATAGGATACATTCGCCTCTGAATGATTATACCAAAGACCATATTCTTATCAGATATTTCCCTGCAATAACCAACATTGCAGAATTTAGCCTTGAAAAAATGGACGAATTATTTAGAATGGAATTTCTCCAGATCCCTACTCAGAAGGTGAGATAAAATGAAATCACTTGAATCAAAACTTGTCGAAATACCCCTAATTGAAATGCTGAAAGATAATGGCTGGACCTATATCCCAGGTGACAATCTTGAAAGGGACAGCTTCAAAGAGCCGCTGCTCACCACAACTCTTGTTCGTAAGATTCACTCAATTAATCCTGATCTTGACCTCGAAGACACAGAGGTATGGCATGTCATCAGAGAATTGCAGATGCGTGGAAATGGTCCGGAAGATCAAAAGAAAATTTTGCAGTTCTTCCAGAATGGCGTCCCTATCAGGATTGAAAAGCTTAAGGAAGTCAGATATGTCCGCCTCTTTGATTATGTTAAACTCTCCAACAACGAGTTCATTGTAAGTAACCAGGTGATTCATGAAATAAGGGGAGAACAAGGCGAAGAGCGGAAAAGAAATGATATCATCCTTTTCATCAATGGTATCCCTCTTGTTAACATAGAGTGTAAAACGCCTACAAGCCTCACTGAAGACTGGACAAATGCCTACCAGCAGATCAAAGGTTATGAGCAGAGCATTCCCGAACTCTATAAATATGTTCAGATAGGTGTTGCAGCTGATCAGACTGTCAAATATTTCCCTATTATTCCATGGCAGAAAGATGTGAAGGTCGATGAATGGAGACTCGAACAAGAAAAATATGAACCCCTTGATGCAATCGTCGATATGCTTCAGCCCAAAAAGCTACTTGATATCATTAGAAGCTTCCTTTTTGTCAGACGGGAATTTGGGGAGGAAAAGAAAGTGTTACCCCGTTACATTCAGTACCGGGCTGCAAATAAGATGGTACAGCGTGTCCTTGATAATCTGGCAGGTAAGACTGAAAAGAATAAAGGCTTGATATGGCACTGGCAGGGCACTGGCAAGACACTCACCATGATCTTTGCTGCAAATAAACTTTATTTCCATCCGGATCTTCAGAACCCATCAATTTTCTTTGTTGTGGACCGCATCGACCTTGAAGAACAACTATATGCTGAATATAATGCTCTTAGTACAATACAGCCCGAGATCGTTGGAAATATTGGAAAACTCAAGTCGGTTTTAATGCATGATGGGGGTAAGGGAAAGAAAGGGATTATGATCACCCTCATCCATAAATTCAGGCCCGAGGAACTCAATGAACTTGGAAAAGAACTGGAAAAAACAAAAGCAAGCATCGTAGAACGAAAGAATGTCATAGTTTTTGTTGATGAGGGCCACAGGTCTCAGTATGGTCTCCTCGCTGCACAGATGAAAGCGATTTTCAAAAATGCCTTCTTCTTTGCTCTCACTGGCACACCTATCCAAAAAACCGGAAACCGCAACACCTACAAAGAATTTGGGTATCCAGATGATGATGATTTTTACCTAGACCGGTATTTCATCAAAGAATCTATTGACGATGGATATTCTGTAAAGATTGCCTATCAGCCACGGCTGGAAAAAGAGGACGGTATACACCTTAACAGGGACTTGCTTAAGGCGTTTTTAGAGATCGAACTTGAGGAGATACCGGAGTCTTTCAGGGATAATGTTGAACAGGGTGTTAAAAGGCGGTTAAATACCATCAACCTATTTCTGGAAAACCCCGCAAGAATCGAGAAAGTGGCAGCGGATATTGCTTCAGACTTCATGGAAAATGTTGATGGAAAGTACAAGGCAATGGTTGTTTCCGCAAGTAGAAAGGCTTGTATCCGATACAAGAGGGCACTCGACAAACTTCTACCACCTGAGTTTTCTGAAATTGTGATGACTTATAATGATGATGACAACGAGGAAATCAAAAACTATAGAAATGAACTGATACAGCGCTATGGACTTAATGATACAGAAGAAATTAACAAACTTATTAGAGAAAATTTCCGTGAAGAAAAGGAACTCCCAAAGATCCTAATTGTTACAAGTAAACTACTCACTGGCTTTGATGCACCAATCCTTCAAACAATGTACCTTGATAAACCTCTTAAGGAACACCGTCTTCTCCAGGCGATCGCCAGGACAAATCGCCCTTATAAGGACGTAAAAGAAGCAGGAGTTATCCTCGATTACGTCGGCATACTCAAAGAGATAAAAAAAGCCTTTGAAAAATATAGCGAGAAGGATCTTGAGGGAGCCCTCTTTAGTATGGATTCCATAAAAGAAGAGTTTAAAATACTCATGACTGGAATCCTTGAAATATTCAAGGATGTTGAAGTCAGATCATATGATCGGAACACCTTTTTAAAGGCAATGGAAATTCTGACATCCGATGAAGAGATAGGGGAAAATTTTCTCAATACTTATCGACATGTTCGAAAAATTTTCGAAATACTTGGATCAGATGCAATAACATTGGAATGGTTTGAAGATTACAAGTGGATTTCAACCATTTATTCGTATTACATCAGGCGTGTATTGAGCGAACAGCCAAATTATACAAGAGATGTTCAAAAATACTTTGAAAAAACGGTTAAATATGTCCATAAAAGCACCGAAGTTCAGGAAATTGAGAAAGCAATGCCTTTCCTTGAACTGGACTCTGATTTCATAAAAAGGCTTGAAGAACAAGTTGCTACAAAAGAAGAAAAGGCAGCAAATATTGTTTTTGCCTTAAACAGATTCAGACTGACTGATAAACGACGGACTCCTGTAGATAAGACAATCCTCGATCGTGTTGAAGGACTCATCACACTCTGGAGAGAAAAAACAAAGGATTACGAGAAGATCTATAATGAAGGCACTGGGATTGTCACAGAGATGCAAATCCTGGATCAGCGCCAGAAAGAACTTGGTCTCTCTGATCTCGAATATTCTCTCCTACTCAATATTGAACAGACCTGGGAGTCGAATAAGACACTTATTGACGATGTTAGGGCTTTATGCTCAGACTTGGGAGATGATATGTTTCCAGATTGGATTGCTCAGACCAGTGCAAAAAAGAGCATTGAACAGAAAATCCAAAAATTTGTTCGCCGCTATGGGAAAGAGCATGGGAAAAGTATCGACGAGATCGATGTTCTGTATGCTAGATTGTTTGATAATGTAAAGGATTATGGAAATTAGAGGTGTGGATATGGAGTCTGATTATTCTGTTGTTTATAGAAAAGTGCAGCATCCACGCCTTGAATTTAAAACAGGGGAGCTTCTTCTCATTCTGCCTGAAGAAGAAAGCAAGGAAAAAATCCTCTTAAGGTACTCTTCTTGGATTGCAGAAAAAAAGAAAATTATAAGAGAAGCCTTGCTAGCCTCAGAAGGAAAAAAAATCTGCAACCGTCCAAATAATGAGTTTAGAACGATAGTGAATAAACTAATAAATCAATATTCAGACAATCTGGGAGTAAAACCCCACAAAGTCTTTTTTCGTAAAATGAACTCAAAATGGGCAAGTTGTAGTATAAATGGCAATATTACTGTAAACGTACTTCTCAACAATCTGCCCGATAATCTGTTGTCATATGTCATATATCATGAAATGGTTCACTTGATTGAGAAACGACACAACATAATGTTCTGGAATAAAATCGAGGAAAAATTTCCAGACTGGAAAATTTTAGAAAATGATCTGTTCATATATTGGTTTTTAGTACAGAAAGAAGATAATTTAGAGAAAAAGGTGATGCTTAGATGAACACATCAGAATACCCTGATGATGAGGTAGATATTAGCTGCCCATTCCAGGCAATTGGAATGGGCGATTTAATCTGCAGGGCTGCTAATATCTCTCAAAATGGGACCACAAATAAAACAAATTCCCAAATGTGCTTAGAATGTCCTGCTGGAAAAATATACAGAGAAGTCGGATGTGATTTGTTTTCTCCAGAAACATTGATTCTTAGATACATAGGTGGATCTACATTATCTCATGTTAAAGTATTATGTAAAAAAAGGAAACGGGAAACAACACTCGAGTACTGCCGAAAATGCACTCTTGTAACCGCTGCAACTACTAAAGAAATTGTAAGTAATGCAAAAGATCTCTTTCAGGCTGGAGAATATTATTCAGCATACAAAGATCTTGAAAAGGCCAGGAAATGTTTACGTGATGGTGATTATCATGGTTCAATCACCAGTAGTATATCCTTTCTTGAAAGCACAATGAAAGCATCTCTTGAAAAGATAGGAGAAGGATTACCTAATAGTCTGGATGTAACGGGATTGTGGAAAGCACTCAGACAACCATTACTCCTTGATGAAATAGACTCCTCAGGATGCAGTGAAAAACTAATTGGAACATTATCCGGCGCTGTAAGTCATCTGGGAGGGCTGCGAAATAATCTAAGTGACTCCCATGGAAGAGGTTCTGAATATCCTGATGTTTCTTTCGGTATTGCGGAACTGGCAATAATTTCTTCAGCAACTGTTGCAACATTTGTGGTCCGGAGAACAAACCAGATTTTGGAGGGAAAATTATGACTAATTTAATAAAAGAAGCTTCATTCCCAACGGATGAAGATGGGTTTCTTAGAAGAGAATGCCCATATTGCAAAAGACAATTCAAAATATACAAAGATGATTATGAATCGCTTCAAGATGAAAGTGATTATTACTGCCCATATTGTGGCCAGATGGCTGACAAAGGAAAGTGGTGGACGCAAGATCAAATTGACTATATCGATAAAATAACTCGAAATTTTGCTACAGGGGTACTAAACAAAGAATTTATCCTCCCCATGAAGAAAAAATTTTCTAATTCAAAGGTTATCAAATTTGAAGGGAAGGAACTAAAAAAAAGCAACGAAATAATTCAACCTGAACCAAATGACATGAAATTCTACAATTTAAAATGTTGTGGGAAAAAATTAAAAATTCAAGAAGATTGGGGAACAAAAATCTGTTGCTACTATTGTGGTTTTCATCATAATTAAATGATTAAAAATTACATAATTTTTATTACCCCCTCACCTCAACATAACTCATCCTCCCGTGAACCCCATCCTTCTTCACAAGATCAACAAGCCGGAGCTCCTCAAGCTTTTTCATATACTCAAAGAAGTAGGTATAACTGATATTCAGATCACTCTTCGCACGCCGCTGCACCTGTCCTGATGTAACGCCGGCAGTGTCTCCCTTCTCTTCAGACTCCCTCTTCATCTCACCAATGAGTTGAAAAAGCTGCCTCTCACCTGGCTTCAGTGTCTTAAGCGTCTCATTTACATGAACATCCTTGGAAAGTGTGAAGGCCTTGCCGACATCCTCTTCTGTTACAGAGGTTCTGGCATCGTTCTCAGCGGCCATAACAGATCTCTTGATAAGGTCAAGACCCACACGGAGATCCCCCGTCTTCATCGAATAGTCAACAATAAGAGACAGAATATCTTTGGAAATCACATTCGGATAAACGCCCTGAAGAATTCTGGCCTGATAAATATCGTGCATCTCTGCAGCGGAGTAAGGCGGAAAGTAAATGTCCGCGGGCCGGAAAGAGGAAAGAACACCGGCATTAAGACCGGAGAAAATATTCTTGTGAACATCGGACACGACCGCAAAAACACCCATTCTTACTCCCTCATACTCCTGATGGAGCCTTAAAGCAGTGAAAAGCGTTGTGTTCATGGCATCGCCGGAATTGATGTAATTAACATCATCAAGACAGAGAAGAACTACCTTTTTTTCATCTGCAATCTTCCTGGCTGTGGCTGCAACCAGATTGTTAAATGAAACGCCGGACGGCGCTGCTCTACCTTCGGTAAGCTTCTGATACATCTTTGAGAATATGGAAAACGGAGATCTGTCAATCTGACAGTTCACATATACAGTAACAAGCTTTTTTGTGTGCATCTCTGCCTCAGAAAAAAGTTTTCTCAGGCATGTTGTTTTCCCTGTTCCCGGAAGTCCCCGGCACACCGTATTCACCGGCGAGCACCCCAATAATGCAGGTTTGAGATTGTATGAGAGTTCCTTCATCTGTTCATCCCGGAATAAAAACCTGTCAGGGATAAAGTCAGACTCGAAAGTCTGAAGATCCCTAAACAAAGTCTGGTCCCATTTCAAAAACTGACTCATAATTTTAGGTCACTTTTAAGAGCAGATAAACATACAGGCATTTTACTTTCGGGACGCCCGCGGCGGATTTATGGGCAGCGTGATTTTGTTGTGAATTTTAATTCAGAAGGCGCATTATAAAAAAAAATTTGGTAGTTGTTTTCATCCCGGCACTTAGGGTTTTGAAGCAGCTTTTAGCCTTTCCTCAAGAATCTCTGTTATCATTTTCCTTAACATGTCCGGATTTGAAAGGACATCCTCTGCCATGTCTTCAATTGTGGCAGCGGCATTCTCCGATAATGATTTTCCGCAGTGAGCACAATATTCTGCTCCCGGTGGATTGATTGTCATACAATTCGCACACATTACCGGTTCCAAAGCATGTGTCTCCTTTTTGTCTTTTGCAACAATACCATAACTACCGAGAACCTCACGATCGATGTCACCTCCGGTCAGATGGGCATACACCTGAAACATTGGTGTGTTGATGTTTCCCCACATCATGAGTTTTATTACTGATTCGTTCATCCCGTCATTTATGAGGTGTGTGATTCTGCTGTGCCGGAATATATGGGGTGTTATGTGTTTTTGAAGTCCTGTTCTTTCTGTCAACCGCTCAAGGATCTTCATTACAGTCCCGTGGGTGAGAGGGGTTTTTTGTTGAGTGAGGAAGACAAGAGCGTTGTCTTTTGATTCAAAAGGATAGTCTTGTCGCCATGCTAAGAGATATGGTTTTGCCATTACAAGACGGACATATCTCTGTTTGTTGCACTTTTTATCATCAGCTGTCAGAATAACTCCATAGTCGTCAAATTTAATTCTCCCCCATGTGAGCCGGCCGATTTCTCCGATTCTACATCCGGATTCATAAAGGATAGCAATTAATGCACGGTCCCTTGAGGTTATACAACCTTTGAGCAGCGTTTCTATCTCTTCTTTTGAAAGCATCTGTTCGGGAAGTTTTGTGTTTAAATTAGCCCTTGGAGCTTTTATTTTAATAATTTTTTCTTTTGGGAGATCTGTATAACCATTTTCGATCATCCAGAGACACAGTCTCTTTAAAAACATAACATAGTCACGAATAGTATTGACTTTAAAAGGAGTCCCCCTGTCACTGTTTGCAGATTTCAGATCCGAAACTGCCTTGTAAATGTCAGATATTTTTGCTTCTCTAAATGGGCATACAAAGCGTCTCCAGTTTACAAGTATGTAGATTATTTTGTTTGTTCTTGCAAGGCCGATGTTTTGTGAAACCTGGAGCTCAGCTATGAATTCATGAATGAGATCAACATCATCCTGGATTATACGACCTTCTATCAATGCCTTTTCAAATGATCTGTTTGTGTAAACAGACTTGACGTAATGAAAATTACTGTCGGTTTGGGTGGGTGCTGTGGTACTTCCCATGAAAGAAAGTTCAGAATATGAATATAAAAGAGTTATGGGGGGGAATTGGACATGATGTCTCGAAGCCTCAGGAGGGAATTGAACCCCCGACCTGCTGATTACAAATCAGCCGCTATGCCGCTAAGCCACTGAGGCGCTCTACTAATGTTTGATGTTCTGTATAAAAAAGATGACGTTTTGCACCTGATGGTATGGGCTCTGCATCGTTAAAAACACCATTATTTAATCCCTCATGGCAACAAAACATTGGGAAGAATACAATATGGCGCATCTTACCGTAGACATAGGAGGAAGACCCGGGATTGACTGCAGGGGATTTTGCAGTTACTGCTATTTCAAGCACCTCGGAAAAGAGGCAAATCCCGAACCTTTCGGGTGCAAATACTGCCTTCCTTTTACAAAAGGCTGTGAGTACTGCACAGACGGAGTACGCGAAAAATACGAAGGCTTCAAATCTTTACGTGATGTTGCAGATGATATACTGGCAAACCTTCAGTTGATGGATGGTGAGCTTGAAAAAATAACAATCAGCGGTGGCGGAGACCCGTCATGCTATACGGAATTTAAGGATTTGATGGAGATTTTAAGCAGCATGGAAGTTCCGGTTCACATCGGCTATACATCCGGAAAAGGCTTTGATGATCCGGAAATTGCAGATTTCATGGTCAAAAACGGACTATCTGAGATATCATTCACTGTTTTTGCTGCTGATCCCAAACTCCGCGCCGAATACATGGGAGATCCGTCGCCTGAAGCATCGCTTGAAATTTTCAAAAGACTGTGCAAAAAAATTGATGTCTATGCAGCAGCAGTAGTAATCCCCGGAGTTAACGACGGCGTGGTTTTGGAGGATACATGCCGTTTCATTGATGAATGCGGTGCGAAGGGGCTAATTCTTATGAGGTTTGCAAACCGCACCGACCAGGGTCTGATACTTGGAAACGCACCGGTAATTAAAGGCCAGAGAGTTCACACTGTACGTGAATTTGCAGAGATAGTGGCATCAATGAATGCAAAATACAAAATAAAAATTAATGGAACACCTCTTGGAGACCCTGAGATAGGATCACCTTTTGCAATAATGGATGAGCCTGATCTTTTGGAAAAGCTTCCAAGAGTTGACAGAGATGCAACAATAATAACCGGAAGTATTGCGGCACGCCCTATTCAGACAATTCTGGATGCATGCGGAAACAATTCCTGGGTTTATGGAACACAGAAGGAGATTGCATGCCTGATAACAATTGATGATTTAAAGGCAGTCGATTTATCCCGCATAAATGAAACAGTAATCATCCCGGGCAGGTGTTTTGTTCATGACAAAGAAGCTTCTGAAGTCTTATCAGCAGATGGTGTTGAAAGGACTGTCATAAGAGGGCCTGATATGCTCACAGCAGATGCTGAAACAAGCATGGGGATGGACAGGAACGGAGTTCTCCAGATGGAGATGGACGGCTTTTCAGACCTGATACGGCTTATCAATATGTATGGAAAAAAGAGAAGTTAAATTTTTTTTTTTTGATAATTTGTAAAATAAGTTTTTTTTAAAAAAAGATCAGAGAAGTTTTGTCTCAGTTGTTGGTGATGGCACTTTTACAACCAGAACTTTGAAGACACCCTGGGACTCGTTTATCCACCTGTGCGGAATATTTGCAGGACTGTCAACGATTGTATCCTTAGATGCCGTCTGCCTCTCCTCTCCAATTTCCACAACACCTGTTCCCTCAAGAACATAAAAAAATACGTCAACAGGAGTCTTGTGTTTTTTTAGTGACTCTTTGGGGTTTAATGTAATTACAACTGCTGTTGCATGCTCTGTTTCATATATCTTTCTTGCATCGACATTATGCGGGTTTTTCTGTGATGAAATATCAGAAACCTTCTTCATTACAATCATATTCATATCCTCCTTTTGTGAATTGATGTCTTATGCCTGAAAATATTTATATTTATTTCTTCTAAGCATTTATCTAAAATATTGTCAGTATTTTTAATAGCACAAAGGAAAGATATACTTTTTTTAAATTCCTAAATTACTCTGATGAAAAGTCCGTTTCATGTAATGATTATCCCGACCCTGGGCTGCCCCTCAAACTGTGTCTACTGCTGGAGCTCAGAAGAGAACTCACCGGTAATGACCATTGACACTGTAAAAAAAACAGTCGGGTGGCTTAAAAATCTTAAAGATTATCAGGTAACTGTGACATTTCATGGCGGCGAACCACTCCTTGCCGGAGCCGGTTTTTTCAGGGAGGCTCTATTAATTATCTCTGAAGGATTAAAGCACCTTGAGCCTGCTTTTGCAATTCAGACAAATCTCTGGAGAATGACACCTGAGATTGCAAAAATTTTTGCAGAATACAATATTCCTGTTGGCTCAAGCATCGACGGGCCAAAAGAGATAAACGACATTCAGAGAGGGTGCGGATATTATGACAAAAATATGGAGGGCTGCAGAATTGCAAAGGAAAACGGACTTGACGTGAAGTACATCTGCACTTTTACCGCAGACTCATACGAACGAAAAGAAGAAATTTTCAAATATTTCATGGACAACGGACTGCCTCTTAAGCTTCACCCCGCACTTCCTTCACTCAGGGGAAATGAGCCGCAAAGATATGCACTTGCACCTGAAAAATATGGTGAACTCCTAGTATATCTTCTGGATATGGCTATAATGCATATGGACAAAGCCGAAATAATGAATATAAACGATCTTATAAGATGTGTTTTTACAAGGAGGGGCAGTGTCTGCACCTTTGCCGACTGCATGGGAACAACATTTGCAATCGGGCCTGACGGAGGAATATATCCGTGCTACAGGTTTGTCGGAATGCAAAAATATCTGATGGGAAATGTGCATGATAACCCTAAACAGGAGGAGATTGAAAGCTCAAAGGCATGGAGGCTTATGCAGGATTTCAAAGGCTTTGTTGACGAAAACTGCAGGGACTGCCGCCATATCTCATACTGCCGCGGAGGATGCCCGTACAATGCGATTGCTCCAACCGGCGGCAGGGTTGAGGGTGTTGATCCTCACTGCCCTGCATATAAAAGAATTTTTGATGAAATTTCAGACAGAATTGACTCGGAGATGTTTGCTGAACCTCCATCCGGGATGGGTATCGGCGGATTCGGCCCTGCATCCCGAAGAAGAAGGAGAAAGGCAGGTGTCACAGATTTAATGCACAAAATTGTTATGAAATAATCAGAATATTTTTTTTAATTTCTGCGCTTATTATTGCATTGACTTTTGAATTTGGGGCAGTGAATCTTTTATGAAACCAGAATAAAATACATGTCCGGGAGAATAATTAAAAAAGCTGGGAGAATAATCAAAAAAAGTAATATTTCTGATAAAAATTACAGGATTCTCTTAAGCTCTGTTTTCAAAGCCTCGCTTATTATTTTCCCGTCTACCTTTCCGCGCATCTCTTTCATGACTACACCCATGAGCGGCCCTAATGCTCTCATACCCTGCTCTTTTACATAGTCTGTTCGCTCTGCAATAACAGCGGATATGACGCTGATTAATTCCTCCTGTGAAACAGAAGGGGATATCATCTCCATTGCAGATTCAACGCTTACACCTTTTATTACCTCTTTTATAATATCAGGGATTGCTTCTTTTGCAGCTTTACCGCTTTCGACAGCGATTAAAATCTCTATTAATTCATAATCTTTTAATTTCGCTGTGTCAAATCCCTCACGTCTGATTTCCCTTAGTGTAGAGTAAAGCGTTCTTGCGGCAAGTGTTGGCTTAACGCCCTCTGATACTGCCTCTTCAAAAAGAGGGCACCTGACTGAATAGGCCATGTTTTTGGATAGTGCAGGGTCAAGTCCGAACTCTTCGGAAAACCGCTTCTCTTTTTCTGTTAATAACTCAGGAATTTTTATTGAATTCCAGTAATCATCACTAATCTCTGATGCGAATACATCGGTCTCCGGGTACATCCTTGCAGCGCCCGGAAGCGGCCTCATGTAGGCAGTTGAGCCTTCATCAAGCATCTTTCGAGTCTCTTCCGGGACTCCTTCAAATGAAAGTTTTGAGCGTTTTATTATCTGCCCTGTTGCACAGGAGGCTTTCTTTTTTGTATCTGCAACGAGAATTATACAGTCCTGTGGCTTTGCTTTTGTGTATTCGCGAAGGGCTGCAACCTCTTCTTCTGTAACACCATATGCAGGAAGTTCGTCGGTATGAAACAGCCCTCCAACACCGCACTTCTTTGCGTAATCCGAAATTTCACTTCCAAGCCTTCTTCCCGGCTGAATCTCTCTTCCTACAAGACCTGCAAATCCGTTTAAACGGATGGCAAGAATGCATTTAGCACGCTTTAAAATTGCAGAGCCGGTATCTTTAAAGATTTCAGTTGCATCAAATATCTCTTCTGATACTGATGCTTTTCTTCTGTTCAGCTCTTCTCGTATTGCAATGAGGTTCTGCTGCCTTAATGCCTCACGTCTTACAACCTCATCTATCAGATTTAAATCCTGGACGCCTTTAATCTCAACCCTTGCCCCGCCCTTAATTGAGATATTGACATCCTGGCGGATTGTTCCAAGACCGCGTTTTACTCTCCCGGTTGAGCGAAGAAGCATTCCAATGTATGATGCCACCTCTTTGACCTGTTCCGGTGTTTTCATATCCGGTGCTGTTGTAATCTCGGCAAGTGGAATTCCAAGTCTGTCCAGTGAAAAGGTGTCTCCCTCGACACGCTGGGCTGCCTCCTCCTCAAGACAGATTGACTCAATGCCGGCACCTCCGGGGATGCAGGGAATTTTTCCGTTTAGTGCAACAAGAGATGTCCTTTGAAATCCGCTGGTGTTTGAGCCGTCAATTACAAGTTTTCTCATGACATGAACCTGGCTTACAGGAGTCATGTTCATCATCTTTGCAAGAGTCAGACTTAGTCCGAGGGCCTCTGTGTTCATTGGTGCAGGAGGCTCTTCGTCGTTTTCTATAAGACATGTGGTATCATATTGATAATAAGTGTAAATTCTGTCCTGCTTTTTCATCTCCTCTTCTGCGGCACGGTCAATCTCACCCATCTCACTCTCGGTTGCCCTGAGGTATCTTTTAAACTCCCCGCATCTGTCTGATACATCGCGAAGAACAGTCGGGCAGTGGCAGAAGAGCTTTTCTTTTGTGTCAAGCTGCTGGTGAATCTCTATTCCTGCCTTAAGACCGATCTCTTCATAGTTAGTCATGCAGGCACCTCTCTGTCTCTCCGGCAAGACTTGTCTTCATAAGTTCCCTTACTTTTGAAGAGTTCTTCTCCTGTCCTAAAACCCACATGAGCTTTACAAAGGCAACTTCAGGGAGCATATCTTCTCCCTCAATTATTCCTGCATCAAGTAAGTCGCGTCCGGTGTCGTATACCCTGTCGCAGACGCGTCCGCTAAGGCACTGCGATGTCATCACAACCTCACATCCGCTCTCAGCAAGGCTCTTTATGCTGTCTATGCAAAGAGATGATGTATGCCCAAGACCGGTTCCTGCGATAACAAGCCCTTTATAGCCGGATAATGCATCGATTATCTCAGGTTTCATCCCCGGATAGAAATACAAAAGTCCGACATTCTCTTCAAGCCTGTCAAAAAGTTCTGCCTTGTTGCTGCCGCGTCTTATGGCGTGGCTTTCAAGAGTGACATCCAGTGACGGGTAGTCAACCTTTCCAAGAGGCTTTATATTCATGCTCCTGAATGCGTCACGCCTTGATGTGTGCATCTTTCTAACCCGTGTTCCCCTGTGGACTGAGCAGAAGTCGTCATTTGTCGAGCCGTGCATCACAACCGCAACCTCACCAAGATCAGAGAGGGCAGCTTTTGCGCTGCACATTGCATTCATTACGTTGTCGCTTGAAGGCCTGTCTGCAGATCGCTGGGAACCGACAAATATTATGGGTATGGGGGTTTTAACCATAAAGCTTACAGCTGCGGCTGAATATGCCAGGGTGTCTGTCCCGTGTGTTACAATGATTCCCCGGGTTCCTGCTTTTATTTCATCATAAATGGTTCCTGCAAGTGTCCTCCATATTTCTGCAGTCATGTTCTCCGATAGAATTGTTGCAGGAACATGGGCATTAAAACAGGCAATATCTTTCAGTCCCGGTACTGCACGGAGGATGTCATCAGCCTCAAACTGGCTTGTAACTGCGCCTGTCCTGTAATCAATCTTTGAGGCAATAGTTCCGCCTGTTGAAATTATTGATAGTGTGGGGAGATTTTTGTCCTGCTCAATTTTTTTGGTAGCAGATGATGGCGCCTTTTGCCCCTCTGTTTTTTTTATTGCAGAGTGGTCAACTCCGATATTGTAGCCGTTGTCAAGCTTTATTACGGCTTTTTTGTTTCTTTCTGTTATATAAGTCCCTTTAAGCTCGGTTCCTGCATAGCTGCAAAGAATTTTGTCTCCTGACTCCATTGTTAATTAATCATCTCCTCTGCCTGTTTAATCATATTTTTAAGAGAGTTTTCAATATTATTCCTGACTGATTCTATCCATTCCTCATCTTCTTTTAATGCGGATGCCTTCTTTTCAATGCTTCTTTGAACAGCCTGCGGTGAAGGGCCGCCTGGTGCACTCCTCTGCTGTATGGAAAATTCTACGTCAAGTGCCTTTGCGACAGCCTTTTCATCTATACCTTTTTCTTTAAGGGAAATGCCTGCCATTTCAACAGAGGCCTTTTCAAGTGTTTCAGAATCAAGTTTTCCAAGCCTTACTGCACGCCCGACTATTGCGTGTGCTGTCCTGAACGGGAGTCCAAAGTCCCTGACCATCACGTCTGCAAGCTCGGTTGCTGTGGAGAATCCTTTCCCTGCCTCCTCAGCCATTTTTTCAATGTTGAACCGGGCGGTTTTTATCATCCCTGTCATAATGGCCGCAGATAATTTTGCATCACATACGGCTCTCCACAGGTGCGGCCATAAATCCTGCATGTCACGGTTGTAGCTCATTGGAAGGCCTTTTATCTGTGCCAGTGCTGCTGTAAGCTCTCCTGCGGCTGATCCTGCCTTTCCGCGCATTATTTCTGCGCAGTCGGGATTTTTCTTCTGCGGCATAATAGAGCTTGTTGAGCAGTAGGCATCATCAAGGCTTACAAATCCTGCAAAAGAAGAACTCCATATGATAAGCTCCTCGCACATTCTGCTTAGGTTTGTCATCAGTATTGCGCATGCCGAGATAGTTTCTATGCAAAAATCCCTGCCTGAAACACAATCCATTGAGTTTTCAAGGATACCCGGAAAGCCTAAAAGCCCTGAGGTGTACTCCCTGTCAACAGGATATCCGGTTGATGCAAAGGCAGCAGCGCCAAGAGGGCATAGGTTGACTCTTAATAATGCATCGCCAAACCGCTCAAAATCCCGGCCAAAGGCCTGTTCATAATTCATCAGGTAATGCGCAAGTGTTGTCGGCTGTGCATACTGCATATGGGTGAATCCGGGCATGAATGTCTTTTTGTGCTCTCCTGAAAGTTTTATAAGCTCTCCTCTGAGCCCTGCAATCTCACTTAGGATATCAAGCATCTCCTGCCTTAGCCTTATTCGGACACAGGTTGCAACCTCGTCGTTTCTTGACCGGCCCATATGAAGGCGTCCGCCTTTTTCGGCTCCTGCCTGTTCAATTATATATGCTTCGATTCCTGCATGAATATCCTCATATTTTGAATCAAAAACAGATTCGGGAAGGCCGTTTTGA
This sequence comes from Methanobacteriota archaeon, assembly GCA_023396365.1. Classification (GTDB taxonomy): domain Archaea; phylum Halobacteriota; class Methanomicrobia; order Methanomicrobiales; family Methanomicrobiaceae; genus Methanomicrobium. Next base: position 21,549 of record JAEWWL010000081.1, on the reverse strand, counting down.
TGAAGGTCCAAAAGCACCTCCATAATCGCTTTTGCAGAATCATAATCGATTATGCTTTGCTTTTGAAGCATCAAAAGGTGGCCAATATCGACAAGAATGTCTGACTCTCCTATGAACCTGTCGGCATCTGCTGATGAAAGATATTCCCATACTTGCAGCGGGCGGTCATCGCCAAGACGCCCCCCTCTAAGCGGGTCTTTGCTCATGAAAATCTCCTGCCATAGTTATATGTCCAGATGCATATTTAAGGCGACTATTGATTTATCAATAATCTAAGACCTGATTTTTTATGCAATGTTTTGGATTTTTTCTTTTTGATATTTTATGTCCTCATTGAATGACTGCAATTTTACTGATGGAAAAGAATAGTTAAATTCGGCAGTGATGATGTGGATGATCGCTTTAGGGAAAACAGAGTTTTAACCCTGAATATGGAAATGCAATTTTTAAAAATTTGGCTTAGACTATTAATTATTTATTTTATATTTGGCTTTTAGTACTAAATTTTGTGGGCAAAAAGATATTTTCTTATATTAATCATGTTTAAAAAATAATGTTTATAGTAAACAGGGGTAGAAATGAAACAATTTACTGGTCTATTACTTGTATTTTTTGTCGCTGCCGGATTTATTCTGGCAGCAGGATGTACAGATGCATCATCCGGCAAAAAAGAGGCTGAAGCAAAAGAATTAAACTTTGGCTATCAGCCAAGCACACATCAGCTTGCTTACATGACAGCTATGAAGAAGGGATGGTGGAATGAGAGTCTGAAACCTTATGGCTTCAGTGTTGATGCTGCAAAGAATGAATATCTCTTCCCGACAGGAGCGCCTGAGATGCAGGCAATGCTTGGCGGGGATATTGACGTTGCGTATGTTGGAGCAGCACCTGTTCTTTCTGCAATTGCTACGGGACTAGATGCAAAGATTGTTGCAGCAGTCCAGACTCAGGGCTCAGGACTTGTTGTAAAGCCTGATATGGAATACACAGGGCCTGACTCACTCAAAGGCCACACAATAGCAACATTTCCGTCGGGAACTATTCAGGACACTCTTCTTAGAGACTGGCTTGAGTCTAACGGAATAAACCCTGAAACTGATGTTGATATAAGATCAATGGGTCCTGGTGATGCAGTGACTGCAATAACGGCAGGACAGGTTGACTCGGTGTTTCTGCCGGCGCCTTCACCTACAATTATTGAAGAAGACGGATATGGAAAGATTGTTGTCTGGTCCGGAGAGATGAGCAAGAACCATCCGTGCTGTGTTCTGGTTGTAAGCGGAAAACTTATCCGGGAAAATCCGGATGCTGTTGTTGCAATTATAAAAACCCACATTAAGGCATCAGATTACAACAGCAAAAACCCTGATGAAGCCGCACAGATATATGCGGATTACACAAAGAATACAAAAGAGGTTGCTGCAAAGTCCTTTGAAAACTGGGACGGCGAATGGGTATCAGATCCAAATCTGATTGTCGACGGAGTTTTATCTTATGTTGAGGCCCAGAACAAACTCGGATACATAAAGAAAAATCTGACAGCAGATGAAATATTTGACCTGTCATTTTATGAAAAGGCAGTTGAAACTGCCTGAATCTTTTTTTTATTATTTAATGCCTTACTCATTAAAATTATGAATATAATATTTAATAATAAAGCTGTGCGGGGAAAAATGAATTTGCAGTTGCTATAATTATATCATAAATTGCATTCAATCTGCATAAGGAAAGAATATGGCTTCAAAAAAAAAGGACTATACAAAAAGAATACTGCTTCCTGCCGCATCTGTTGCTATTTTTCTGGTGTTATGGCAGCTGATAGCTGAATATTTTGTCGGAAATCCTTTCCTTCTTCCAAGCTTTACTGATACAGTTTCAGCATTTTTTAACATGGCTTTTGGCCCTAAGGGTACTCTTCTAAAAGATCTTGAGTTCAGTCTTCTGCATTTTGCAATAGGGATGTGCGCTGCGATAATTGTCGGAATACCTGTTGGTGTTGCCATGGGGTGGTTTAAGGAAGCCGATATGGCATTAAATCCTCTTATTGAACTTTTCAGACCAATACCTCCACTTGCATGGATTCCGTTTGCAATTATCTGGTTTGGACTTACAAATGCCGCTGCAGGTTTTATAATTTTTATAGGTGCGGTATTTCCAATCCTTGTAAACACATATACAGGCTTTAAGGGAGTTCCTAAGGTATTTATCGAGGCCGGAAAGGTTCTGGGCTGCACAAGCAGTTTAAGTCTTATCAGAAGGGTGGCATTTCCTTCAGCTGTTCCTTCGATAATGTCCGGAATAAGGATATCGATGGGAGTCGGCTGGATGTGTCTTGTCGGTGCGGAAATATTTGGTGCAGGGAGCGGAAAATACGGGCTTGGAAAAAATCTCTGGACATACTACAATCTTCACCAGATGCCAAATGTTATAGTCTACATGGTGATTCTCGGTCTGATGGGAATTTTAATCGATCTTATTTTCAGGCAATATGTGAACAGTCAGATGCTGAAATGGCAGGAGGAGGATTAAATGCCGCTTTTATCAATAGAAAATATGAAAAAAGTCTTCTCTGAGGGTGAAGATGACGAGGTAGTCGCACTTGAAGATGTAAATCTTGAAATATCTGATGAGGAGTTTATCTGCCTTGTCGGCCCGTCAGGCTGCGGAAAGACAACTCTTCTAAGAATAATTGCAGGTCTTGATGCACCCTCTTTTGGAAGTGCCCTTCTTCTTGGAAAAAGCATATCGGGTCCTGACCCAAAAAGGGGGATGGTCTTTCAGGAATATTCACTTTTTCCGTGGCTTAAAGTAATAGACAATATCGGGTTTGGCCTTGAGATAAAGGGTGTGCCAAAAGAGGAGCGGATAAAAACTTCCAGAAAGTATCTTGAACTTGTCGGACTCTCGCAGTTTGCAGATTCATTTCCGCATGAACTTTCAGGCGGAATGCGCCAGCGTGTTGCTATTGCGCGTGCCCTTGCAAATGATCCAAAGCTTTTATTAATGGACGAGCCTTTCGGCGCTCTTGATGCCCAGACCAGAAATATGATGCAAAGAGAGCTTCTTGAAATATGGCAGCGTGCCAAAAAAACAATAATTTTTGTAACCCACAGTGTTGATGAGGCTGTATTCCTGGCAGACAGAATAGTGGTCATGTCGCCGCGCCCCGGGAATATAAAGGAGATTGTAGATGTTAATATTCCGCGATGCAGGGACAGGACTGCACCTGAGTTTGCAAATCTGAGAAAATATGTACTTTCTCTTATGGGTGAGGGAACTTTTTAAATATTTTTTGTTTCTGCAATTAGATAGTTAGGTTTATTAGGATTTATCTCCATTTTTTATAGCACATTCAGATAGCGAGGAGTTAATACAAAATGGTTCGAAAACCCGCGAAAATGTACAGGGCACTTGCAAAGAAGGCATACACCAGACGTGAATACATGGGCGGTGTACCCGGATCCAAGGTAGTCCAGTTTGATATGGGAAATACTAAACAGGAATTCCCTGTTGAAATTTCAATTCAGGCAGATGAGGCGTGTCAGATTCAGAACAAAGCTCTTGAGGCGGCACGTATGACTGTTAACAGGAAGCTCCAGAAGGAAATCGGAAGGATGAACTATCATTTCAAGCTCCGCACATTTCCACACCAGGTACTTCGTGAGAACAAGCAGGCGACAGGTGCAGGAGCTGACCGTGTCTCTGAAGGTATGAGGCTGGCTTTTGGAAAAGCTGTTGGAACAGCAGCACGCATTCAGGAGCGCCAGAAGATTTTCACAGTATATACAACTGAAGATTATCTTGAGAAGGCAAAAAAGGCTTTAAACACCGCAGGATACAAGCTCCCTACGCCAACACGCATAGTTGTTTCAATTAAAAATACCCAGGCCTGAATTTCCCTGATTAGATTAAAACAGGAGTAATCTTTTGATTATTCCAATTTTTTAAAAAAAAGCGGGATATTCAGCCGGACTCTTTTTTTTGTTTATCGTCTGAATTAATTTTTCTAAAAAAGAATGGATATTTAAAGGCATTTTTTTATCAGATATTATTGCATTTTTAAATTTTCCTTACCAAAGCGCAGATTTAAGAAATATCGTGTGAATAATCTATAAATCAAAATTTAGCCGGTCTGATAAATGATGCTTGAAAAAAGAGTTGCCAGTGCAGTGGAAAAAGCAGTCCGCGAAGCTGAAATTCATCTGCCTGATGACTTTCTGAGTGCACTTAAAAAAACAATTGCAGAAGAGACAAATGCAGTTGCAAAGGCAGAGTATGAGAACATTTTAGAGAATTTAAGGCAGGCCGGCAGTCTTAATGTGCCTATATGCCAGGACACAGGGCTTTTTGTGTTTTTTGTAACCCTGCCTCCAGAAATTCCCTTAACTAAAGAGATTTATGACGGAATAAATAACGGAGTCAGAAGGGCAACAGAAAATATCCCGCTAAGGCCAAACGCAGTAGATCCTCTGTCAAGGAAAAATTCCGGCGACAATACAGGTGCAGGCACACCTGCAGTGCACATAAGGCCCGGAGATAAGTTTACAATAACAGCGATGCCAAAGGGCGGGGGAAGTGAGAATATGTCACGCCTTTGCATGCTTCTCCCTTCAGAAGTATCAAAGATAAAAAATTTTGTAGTTGAAACAATGCTAATCGCCGGAGGAAGGCCATGTCCTCCGGTAGTACTTGGCGTAGGAATAGGAAGCACGTTTGACGGTGTTGCAGCGCTTGCAAAGGAGGCTCTGCTTGAGCCGGTAGATACGATGGATGAATATGAACAGGAGTTGTGTGACGCAGTGAACATGCTTGGGATAGGTCCTATGGGTCTTGGAGGGGATTTCACATGCATCGCAGTGAAGGTAAGGCGCGGACACTGCCACACGGCATCTCTTCCGGTTGCGGTGAATGTCCAGTGCTGGGTAAACCGCCGGGCAACAGTTGAAGTCGACCTGGAGGGATTATTCTGATTGATATCAAAACACCTCTTGGCGATGAAATTCTAAACCTTGCAGCAGGCGACAGGGTTTATCTTTCAGGAATAATCTATACTGCAAGGGACGAGGCCCATCTTGAGATGATCAAAGAAGGGATTCCTTTTGACCCAAAAGGTGCTGCTGTTTATCACTGCGGTCCTGTAATCCGGAATAATAAAGTTGTTGCAGCAGGTCCGACAACATCTGCAAGGCTGAGCAGCCTGTGTGGATTTTTAATAGAAGCCGGCGTCCGGGCATTCATCGGAAAAGGTGGAATGAGTGAGGATGTATCTGAAGCACTCATAGGAAAAGGAGTATATCTTGCATATACAGGCGGATGCGCTGCGCTTGCCGCATCAAGAATGAAGCTTAAAGGTGTTTATTTCAAAGAGTTGGGGATGGCAGAGGCTGTATGGATAATAGAGGCTGACAGGCTTCCACTGACTGTTGCAATAGACTCCAAAGGAAACAATCTGTATCGTGAAGTTTCCAAAAAAGCCTGTGCCGGCTATAATAAGATGGCTCTGGATGAATTGTAGTATTATCTTAGATAATGAGGTTGAAAAAAGAATTTCAGAGTCGTTTTTTGCAAAAAACAAAATCATCACCTTTTTGCGGATGCTGATTAAACTGCCTTTTCATGGTCTTAAAAGAAGATATTTAGTAACATTGGCGCGCAATGTATTATCAGATAATTTTTAAAACAGGTCGTAACTCATGAAACTTGTAATTGACGAAAGCCGCTGCAAAGGATGCAATTTATGTACGCTTGTCTGCCCTTACAAAATTTTTCAGGAGGGCAAAGAGTTGAATAAAAAAGGGATTGTTGTTCCAACTCTTGACAGGCCCGGCAGATGCACAAACTGCAGGCTTTCCGTATTGTATCAGAGACGCCTGTGTGGTGTATGCCAGCTGATATGCCCTGATCAGGCTATACACTGGGTAGAGGAGGAGCCTTATGAGCCTCTTGAAGTGGTGATAGAGTTTTGAGCAGAATTGAGTTTATGCAGGGAAATATTGCCTGTGCAGAGGGTGCAATTGCCGCCGGGTGCAGCTTTTTCGGGGGATATCCTATAACCCCTTCAACCGAGGTTGCAGAGCACATGGCAAAGAAGCTTCCAAAGCTTGGCCGGACGTTTATCCAGATGGAGGATGAGATAGCAGGCATCTCGTCTGTAATTGGTGCCTCCTGGACAGGCGCAAAGGCGATGACTGCAACAAGCGGACCCGGATTTTCACTGATGATGGAAAATATCGGATATGCAGTTATGACAGAAACGCCATGTGTTATTGTTAACATACAAAGAGGCGGCCCTTCAACAGGACAGCCGACAATGTCTGCACAGGGAGATATGATGCAGTGCCGCTTCGGCTCACACGGTGATTTTTCAATAATTGCCCTTTCCCCTTCAACTGTTCAGGAGATGTATGAACTTACAATAAAAGCATTCAACCTTGCGGAAAGATTCAGATGTCCCGTATTTTTGATGTCTGATGAGACAATAGGACACATGCGTGAGAGAATAGAAATACCTGAGAGTGTTGAGACAGAAAACAGAAAGCTCCTAAAAAAGGGCACACTTCCGTTTAAGGCAGACTCAACCCTTATCCCCGGATTTCCTGTTTTTGGAGAGGGTCACCGTGTGCATGTAACAGGGCTTACACACAATGAAAAAGGCTATCCTGACACAACAAATCATGAAACACATGCAAATCTTGTAAAGAGGCTTGTTGAAAAGGTTGAATCCAAAAGGCATGAGATAGCCGATTATGATATTGCAAATGCCGGTGCAGAAATTGTTTTTTTAACATACGGCCCTGCAACAAGAACAGTTAGGCAGATAATAAAGGACAGGACTGACCTTAACATAGGTCACATTAACCTGCGCATCGTCTGGCCCTTCCCTGAAGAGGTATTATCTATATTCAAATCTGCAAAAGTATTTCTTGTCCCCGAGATGAATCTCGGGCAGATATCAAGGGAGGCAGCAAGGCATACAAACATTCCGGTTGTCTCACTTCCAAAGCTTGGCGGTGAAATGCATAATCCTGATGAGCTCATTTTTGCAGTGGAGGAATATTTATGACACCTTCGGTTGAGGAGTGGTACCGGCAGGAGAGAATGCCTCATATATTCTGCACAGGCTGCGGGAACGGAACAGTCATCAACTGCACTTTAAACGCTGTTGTTGAGATGGGATGGGAGATAGACAATACAATATTTATATCCGGAATAGGCTGTTCATCGCGTGCACCCGGGTATGTTGCAACAGACTCTCTTCACACAACCCACGGGCGTGCGCTTGCCTTTGCAACAGGCGTTAAGATGGCAAAGCCTGAGTTTAATGTGGTTGTATTCACAGGCGACGGCGATCTCTCTGCAATAGGCGGAAATCACTTCATTCATGCGTGCAGGCGAAACATCGATATGACTGTAATCTGCATGAACAACATGATTTACGGAATGACAGGAGGTCAGGGAAGTCCCTGCACTCCTGTTGGTGCATTCTCCACAACAACACCTTACGGTGCGGGAGAGCCTGTCTTTGATCTGGCAGAACTTGCAGTTGCCGCAGGTGCAAACTATGCCGCACGCTGGACTACATATCATGTAAAGGAGCTAACAAAAGCAATAAGAGCCGGGATGGAGACGCCCGGTCTTTCCTTTATTGAGGCGATGACACAATGCCCTACATCTTTTGGAAGGAAAAACAAACAAAGGCAGCCTTCTGACATGATTGAACATATGAGGTCTCATGCAGTTCTTCTTCAAAAGAAGAGAAGACTTGAAGAAGAGGGCCTCAAAGTGCCTGATGACATGTTCACAGTGGGTGAGTTTACGCGCCGCAGCCGTCCTGTAATGGGAGTTGTAAAAAAATGAGGCATGAAGTTCTTTTTTCAGGATTCGGCGGGCAGGGTATTATTCTGTCAGCTGTGATTTTAGGGCGTGCCGCAGCAATCTATGATAATAAGTATGCAGTTCAGACACAGGTTTACGGTCCGGAGGCAAGGGGCGGGGCATCGATGTCAGCGGTTGTAATAGACGACGATGAGATACTGTACCCTGAGGTTTCAAAACCCGATATTTATGTAATTATGTCCCAGCAGGGATATGAAAAATATGGTGCAGGCGCATCAGAAGATTCATTCATGATTCTTGACTCTGCGCTTGTATTCTCCCGGCCTGAATGCAAAAATCTGCCTGTTCCTGCAACAGGGGAGGCAAAAAGACTGACGGGGCGCCCTATTGTTGCAAATATTATAATGCTTGGCGCAGTTGTCAGCTCAACCGGTGTTGTGACAAAAGAGGCTATAGAAAAAGCAGTGCTTGACAGTGTTCCAAAAGGAACTGAGGAGCTTAATATGAAGGCATTAAATGCAGGCTTTGAGCTTGGGCAAAAAGGAGGAGAACAATTTTGAAGCTTTTGGAATTTGAAGCAAAGGATATATTCAGAAAATTTGGAATACCTGTCGGCAAAGGGTTTGTAATCACGAGCCCTGATGAAATTGACAAACACCCTGACGGCCTTGGTGATGAGGTCGTATTAAAGGCCCAGGTTGATGTCGGCGGCCGCGGAAAAGCCGGCGGTGTTATAATAACTGATTCAAAATATGCACGTGAAAACGCCGCTCTTTTATTTTCAAGGAAAATTAAGGGGATTTCGGTTGAAAAGGTGCTTGTCGAGGAGAAGCTTGCAATAGAAAATGAATACTATGTAAGCATAACTCTTGACAGGGCAAAAAAAATGCCCGTAATTTTATTTTCGGCAACCGGCGGCGTTGATATTGAGGAGACTGCCAAAAACAGCCCTGATGCACTTCAGAGAGTCTGGATAACTCCGCTGATGCATGATATTCCGTCATTTATGATGAGGAGGCTTTTAAAAGGTGTTCCTAAGGAGCTTGGGCCGGTAATAAATTCCCTATACCGCGTATATTGTGAAAGCGATGCACTTTTAGCAGAAATAAATCCTCTTGTAACTACAAACAAAGGCGTCTATGCCGCGGATGCAAAGCTTATTGTGGATGACAATGCTCTTTTCAGGCAGGGAATCGAGGTAAACCGCGACTTAACTGACAGGGAGAGGCGTGCCGAGAAGTTTGGATTTTCATATGTTGAGCTTGAAGGCTCAATCGGTGTCATCGGAAATGGTGCAGGACTTACTATGTCAACACTTGATCTCATATCTCTGTATGGCGGAAGGGCTGCAAACTTTCTGGATGTCGGCGGCGGCGCCGGAGAGGACAGAGTCTGCAATGCAGTACGGCTTGTATCAGAAATGCCCGGCGTTAAAATTATTATAGTAAATCTGCTTGGCGGAATCACAAGGTGCGATGAGGTGGCGAAGGGAATAGTTAAGGCAGGAATTTCTCAGAAGGTCGCTGTCAGGCTTGCAGGCACAAATGAGTCCGAGGGACGTGAAATTCTGAAAAAGCATGGCTACATGATGCTTGATACTATGGATGAGGTAGTCTTATATGCAGTTTCGGAGGCGTCATTATGATTTACGGCGATAAGAAAACCAAAGTGATTGTCCAGGGTGCAACCGGAAACCAGGGTGCATTTCATATAAATCTCATGAACCGCTATGCAGAGGAGGTCGGAGGATATGGCGTTGTTGCAGGAGTTACTCCCGGAAAGGGCGGCCGGGAAATACACGGGGTTCCTGTGTATGATTCCGTAAGAGAAGCTCTTTTAGAGCACGATGCAGCAACAAGTGTCCTTTTTGTTCCCGGAGGCGCTGCCGGAGACTCCATAATGGAGGCCGCATATAATGGCATTGAGCTTGTTGTGGCAATTACAGAACATATCCCCGTTCATGATGCGATGAGGGCAGTATCGTATGCACAGCTTGAAGGCTGCAGTGTTATTGGACCAAACTGCCCCGGAACACTATCGCCCGGGGAGCTGAAGCTTGGAATTATGCCGGTCAATCTCTCTGTCCCTGGAAATGTTGGGGTAATCTCAAGGAGTGGAACACTCACCTATGAGGTTGTAAACGAACTAACCCGTGCCGGAATCGGCCAGAGCACAATTGTAGGAATTGGTGGTGATCCAATTATTGGCCAGACTTTTGTAGATGTCCTTGAGAGATTTGAGAAGGACTCGCAGACAAAAGCCGTTGTTTTAATCGGGGAAGTCGGCGGCAACCTCGAAGAGGAGGGTGCATCCTATACTGATCTTCCTATTGTCACATACATCGCAGGCGTCTCGGCGCCGCCTGAGAAGCGTATGGGTCATGCCGGTGCCATAGTTGCCGGAGGGGAGGGCGATGCCGCATCAAAGATAAGGCGTCTTGAGGCTTTGGGGATAACTGTTGCACAAAAACCGTCCGAGATTCCACGACTGATACGGGAAACGCTTTAAATAAAAAAATACGATGTTATTCAAATGGTCTCCGCTGATTCCCTGATGATGCTTGCCAAGGCCTGCGAACTTGCCGAGGGCATAGGAGCCAGGGCTATAGTCTCATTTATTAAACCGGTTGAGTTTGAATCCGCAATTCCTGTAATATGGGTTGAGGATCTTCAGCTTGATGTCTTAAAAGACTTAACAATGCATGATATCCTTGAGATATCTGAAAAGCACCTTCACGATGCGGCTGTTCAGATTTACCTTTGCAAGAATTTTGAGGAGGGCCAGGTTGTTGGTGTATTTCCGTATGCCATACTTATTTATGATATAAAGGAAGGGCCGGGCTTTATCAATGTAAGAGACTACGACGGTATTGCAAACCGTGATGTTGTATCTGCAGTCTTAAGGCTTGCTCTTGATATTGCTGTTGAGGGAAGGGAAGGGAGGAAAATTGGTACAGCCTTTATTATTGGAAATTCCGATGATATTTTAAAAAATTCCCACCAGGCGATAATCAATCCCTACAAAGGTCAGCATCCCGATGACTGTGACATAAAAAATGAGCACAACTGGGAGAGTGTAAAAGAGTTTGCACAACTGGACGGCGTTTTTGTCGTCAACAATGATGGCAGGATTACAGCGGCCGGAAGATACCTGAATATCAATACAGGCTCAATAAGCCTTCCCGGGGGAATGGGCGGAAGGCATCTTGCAGCAGCTGCAATAACCCTTGATCTTCCTGTAATTGGTGTTACAGTGTCCGAATCCGGCGGTGTTGTAAGAATATTTCGTGACGGAAAATGTATACAGACAATCCGCTCTGATGTAAGGATAAGATGGTAAAAAAATCTTCTTTTTAAAAATCTCTGCAGTTAAATCCAAAAAAGAATATAACATAATTATAGACTTCTTTTAATAGAATCCCGGGCTGCTGCAGTTATGCGCGAGAGACCTTTCACAAATTTTTAATTTTATTATTCATAATCCGCTTCCGTTTTTTAATTTTTATATCGTAATGGTAATTTATTATGTGATAAAAAACCACTACTAATAATAAATTATAACCGGAGACTGAATTATCAATGCCAAGAAATATCGGAGTAGAGAGGATCCTTCAGACCCCTATTGAAAAACAGCGCACTGAAATTGTGGAAAGAAAGTGTATCGGACATCCTGACAGCCTTGCAGACGGCATTGCCGAATCTGTTTCAAGAGCCCTTTCAAAGGCGTATCTTGAGGAATGCGATGCAGTTCTTCACCACAACACCGATCAGGGCGAGATTGTTGCGGGAGAATCAATGCCAAAGTTTGGCGGAGGGAAAGTAACAAAACCGGTTTATGTTCTCCTCACAGGAAGGGCAACAAAAACATATGATGGAATAACAATCCCGACAGATTCAATCGCACTTGAGGCTGCAAGAAAATATTTAAAAGAGACCCTTCAGTTCCTCAACATGGACCATGATGTAATTGTCGACTGCAGGATGGGAGTTGGATCATCCGATCTCCGCGATGTCTTTAAGGCATGCGGCGGAAACACAGTTCCCCATGCAAACGACACATCCTTTGGTATCGGGCATGCACCGTTCAGCGATCTTGAAAGCACAATTCTTAGTGTAAGCGGGCACATCGACAGCACTATACGGCCAAAGCATCCGGTAATCGGAACAGATATCAAAATCATGGGTCTTCGTCAGGATGATGATATGACACTTACACTCTGCGTTCCTATGATTGACCGTTTCTGCTCCGATATGGGAGAATACTGCGAGGCTGTGGAATTCATAAAAGAGGAAGTTTCAAAGTTCGCACAGGCCCGGACAAAGAGAAAGGTGAATGTATTCATAAACACCGGTGATCGCATCGAACAGAACAGTGTTTTCCTGACAGTAACCGGAACATCTGCAGAGATGGGCGATGATGGAAGTGTCGGCCGTGGAAACCGCTGCAACGGACTTATTACGCCGCAGCGTCCGATGAGCATGGAAGCCACTTCAGGTAAAAATCCGATTAATCATATAGGCAAAATTTACAACCTTCTCTCAACTGACATTGCAACACAGTGTGTAAAGGAAGTTGATGGAATTGAGGATTTATATGTCCGTCTCCTCTCCCAGATTGGAAAACCAATCGACCAGCCGCTTGTTGCAAGCGCCCAGTTTATCTCAGACGGAACATGCGACGATAAAAAGATTGAAAAGGAAATTCATGCAATCATTGACGACAAGCTTGCAAATATCAATGAAATAACACAGAAAGTCATCCGCGGCGAATTAAAGACTTTCTAATCAATAATCAATATTTTTTCTGACAGCTCTTTTTTTTATTCAGGCATTTTGCTCTTTGCTGAATGTCTGAAAATTTTTTTTTGAAAATGACAAATGTCTTTTTCATGTAATACGAAATAATCTTTGGATTAAATGATTCAGAGTAACAAAGTCCGAAATGTATTAAGGCTTGCAATACCAAACAAGGGCCGGATTGCAGACCCCATAATAGAGCTTGTCGAAGCGGGGGGGCTTAAGCTTGAAAACAGCCGGACAAGAAAATTAATAACAAAAACTTCTGATCCGGAGATTGAGGTTTTATTCGCAAGGCCTGTTGACATCCCGGAGTATGTCGCAAACGGTGCAGCTGATATCGGCATCACAGGTCGCGACATGGTTCTTGAGAGAGGCTCGGTTGTTGATGAGATTCTGGATTTAAAGTCGGGCAGTGCAAGACTTGTTCTTGCAGTTCCTGATGACTCTGATATTCATGATGCAAAAGAGCTTGGCGGACTTAAAGTTGCAACGGAATTTCCCGGGATATGTGAGAGGTACTTCAAAGAAAAGGGCATCAGCGTCTCTTTGGTTCCTGTCGGCGGTGCATGCGAAGCCGCACCATATCTTGGAATAGCTGATGCTGTAATTGATCTTACAAGTTCAGGAACAACACTTGCAACAAACAATCTCAGGATTGTTGATGAAATTTTAAACTCAACAACGATTCTTATTGGAAATCCCCAGTCGCGTGAGAAATTTTCTGAGAAGATTGACGAATTCTGCCTTGCAATAGAGAGTGTTATCCGTGCACGGGGGCAGCGCTATCTTATGATGAATGTAAAGCGCGACTGTCTTGATGCTGTAAGATCTGTTCTTCCCGGACTTTCAGGGCCTACTGTGATGGATGTTGTATCAGACAACAATATGGTTGCCGTTCACGCTGTAGTCTCAGAGGATCATCTATATTCACTTGTAAGCACCCTTAAACGTGCAGGTGCAAAGGATATCCTGGTTGTGCCGATTGAGAGGATGATAAGGTAGTTTTCATGAGAGTATTTCCCGCAGTAGATATTCTTGACGGCAGATGTGTTCAGCTGGTGCAGGGCAGACGAGAGAATGCAACTTTTTATGGAAAGCCTCTTGACTGCGCAAAAAGGTGGATAGAAGAGGGTGCCGATGCCCTTCACATAATCAATCTTGACGGGGCATTTGGAGACAGCCAAAAGAATGCAGAACTTATTGAGGAGCTTATAAGGGAGACAGGGGTTTTTGTGCAGCTTGGCGGTGGGATTCGAAGCGCTGATGATGCGGCCGCCTGGCTTAATACTGGTGTTGACAGAGTAATCCTCGGGACACTTGCGATAGATAAGCCTGATTCAGTTAGAATTATTTCGGAAGAGTTTGGAAAGGATGCTGTTGTTGCCGGAGTCGATGCAAAAGGCGGGCAGGTCGTTGTAAAGGGCTGGGAAAAGTCTGCCGGCGACTATATCGGATGGGCCAAAAAATTTGAGTCACTGGGTGCAGGCTCTCTTCTTTTCACAAATGTTGATGTGGAAGGACTTCAGAACGGAATTGATGAGGAGCCTGTAAAAAAGCTTGTTGAAAGCACATCTATTCCTGTGATAGCCGCAGGAGGCATCTCCTGCCCTTCAGATGCCGCAAAACTAAAAAAGCTGGGTGTTGATGGTATAGTACTGGGTTCAGCGCTTTACAGCGGGAAAATTACCCTTTTGGATGCACTGGAGATCTGCAGATGAGAGACTATGAAGTTGTAAGAGAGACGAAGGAGACTGCCATTAAGGTCAGGATATCCCTTGACGGCAGTGGTATTGTAAAAAGTAATACAGGTATTCCCTTTTTGGATCATATGCTTGATGCTATGGGAAGGCATGGCGGGTTTGATTTGGATGTTGAGGCAAAAGGTGACCTTGAGGTGGACAGCCACCACACATTTGAGGATGTCGGAATTGTTCTCGGGCAGGCTATTGCAGGCGCTCTTGGGGATAAAACAGGCATAGAAAGATTTGCCCACATGGCCGTTCCAATGGATGAGGCGATAGCATATGCAACGCTTGATCTTTCAGGCCGGCCTTATCTCGTTATTGATGGAAATTTTTTTGGCGGTCTGTCCTTTCCCGATACTCTGATTGAGCATTTCTTCTACAGCCTCTGTACAAATGCAAAAATAACAGTGCATCTTTCCTTTTCAGGAAGGGATTCACACCACATGTGTGAGGCGCTCTTTAAGGTCTTTGGTGTAGCCCTTAAAATTGCGTCACGGACAGATCCAGAAAAAGGAATTCCAAGCACTAAAGGAGCCCTTTAATCTAAGGTTATTTCTTCTGATGAAAATAAATCTGAGTCATCAGCTCACAATAAGAATATAAATTTCAGATTTTTTTTGTGATTTAAGTAAAATACGGCTGGTAATTTTTTGCAGATCGCTAATAGTTGTGTTTTTGAACTTTCCTTGATTAGATACAGAAATAGCAGAATAATGCTGAAATGAATTTATCCTGATATTGAATTGGTCTTAAAAAAAGCTAAATCTAACAAATTTTCCGGATGAAAGTTTTAGATAAAATTACAGAATTCAATTGAACTAAAACGGAAAATCTCATCTGTTTTAATTTTACAGAACAAATGTCCTGCAATATGCTTTTTGTATGTATTTTTCGAAAAGAAGAGAATTCAGGCGTTTACCGCCATGTCAACATCTTCCTTTTTGATTGTCTTTCTTCCTGCGTGCAGTGCATACTTGCTTGCCTCTTTTGTGAGTTTTGCAATGTAGTCCTCTGCTGCATCAACTATTGCCTGAGCAGCATCGCTGCCTACTCTTTCTGCACCGTTCTTTTTTGCAATCCTTACGACTGCTGCAATTGGTAGATCATTTGCCATTTCTAATTCCACCTCAAATGAAAGTATATCGGTGAATATAAATACTTTTTGGGGATTTAGCCCCTTTTTACCTTTCAAAACACTGTTTCGTGAATTTATATCATTTTTTTTGATAATTAATCAATTTCAGGTGAATTTGGTTTTAGGAGATATTGGGGCTCTAATGTCAAAATAGACTGATTTAATTTGTTTTTATTTTTTTGCAAGAGATATGGCGAGCAAAATCGCATTGGAATAATCAATACCGGCGCGCGATGTATCTACGAATATTTTGCCTATATTTACCACAGGTGCTCCATGTGCATCGCCTCCTCCGAGAAGACATAAAGTTCGGAAAATCAGGTTTCCTGATATGCCGTCAGGAGCAATGATTATCCCGTGATTCTCAACTGCATCCTCTATAAGAATTTCACAGTTGTCAGAGCCTGTAAGTTCTGCAATTTTTTCTGCATCATGAATTGTTTTGTCAACTACCGGATGCCGGCCTATATCCCCATCCCGACCGCCTGAAATAACTGCAACACCTCTTTTCAGCCCGAACTTTTCAGCAAGTGGGACACAGTCCCTGATAAATTCAATTTTTTCATCAACAGTCCATCCTTCATCAACACCGACAGGAGCAAGGAGAAACTTATCTCCGGATGCGGTCTGAAGAAGAGCAACTCTTCTTAGTTTGTCAGTTCCTGCTTTTTTTTTAAGAGCCTTTAATGTTGAGTTTGAAGGAAGCGTGCCCCTTACGGCTGCATCAATTTTTCCTGAGTAAAGGGCATCAGCAAGTGCAGTGCAAGGATCCCTTGAGATATTATATTCTATAAAATTCAGGGGCTCTTTGGGCATTTCAGCAGAAAAAATTACATAATCTGCCATGTTCTTTATCTTTTTAATGCTGTTTTGGACAATGGATATATTATCCGCGGCACCGATTCCGATTATCATATTTCATGCCTCAAAAAAAATTAGTTGAAAAGACACATTATTCCTTCTTTTTTAAGGTCAAAAACAGAACTTTCTTTTTCATCATATCTGATGGTGAGATTTTTGGAATCTGTAATGTATCCAATATCTGATGCTGCGATTCCGACATCGTCGAACATGGATATGACTTTTGAGACATTCTCCTCTTTGGCTGTAACAATAAAACCCATTCCGGGATACATCCTGACCCATTGTGAAAAGGGGATTTTCAGTTCATCAAGATCAGGTTTTGGAATTTTAGAAAGCTCAATATCAGCCCCTGCACCGCTTGTTTCAAGGAGCATGCCAAGTGTTCCGATAACTCCGGGGTTGCTGATGTCTTTTCCGGCTGTTAGAAGGTGCATTTCGCCAAGCTTTTGCATCACTTCAATCTGGCTTCTTACTTCATCTGCTGTTCTTATTGTTGCAGAGTCCCAGTTAAGGGCACAGGACGGGTGAATTCTTCCATTCAGGTCTATTGCTGCAATAATCCGGTCTTTTGGTCTCGCGGTATGGGAAAAAATTGCATCTTTTATTTTGACAATTCCCATTATGGCCACATCAATTGCTGAAAAATCTGAATCCGGGTGAAGATGCCCGCCGACAACCGGAACATTGAATTTTTTTGATGCATCTGCCATGCCGCGTAAAACCTCATGGCAGATTTTTTCATTCTGTATTGAAAGTATATCCACCATGGCAAGAGGCTTTCCGCCCATTGCGGCTATATCATGTACGTTTACAAGGACAGAACAGAATCCTGCCCAGTAAGGATCTGCCTCCATAAGCATGCTCCATATGCCGTCTGCGGCGAGAAGGATTCCGTCATCATTATTTTTTATTAATGCGGCGTCCTCTCCAAATGATGCTATAACATCATCACATTCAAGCCTCAGGCAATTGATAATCTCTCCTATTGCATGCTTTCTTGTAACGCCTGCGTATTCTCTGACTGCTTTTGCAATCGATTCTGTGGAACAGTTCTCCTCCACAATAACACCAACTAAACTTACGTCTTTGATTTTGCATACAATAAAATATAGTCTGCTATTTGAATCCTGTTTTTGACATCTTGGGCAGGCACATTATACCGCTCATTAAATTACCTTTAATGCAAACAAATTATGCATCAGCATGCAGGACTGGGTAGAAAAATACAGGCCAAAATCCCTGCAGGATATCGTTGGAAACCAGCAGGCCGTCCGTTTAATGATGGATTGGGCAAAAAACTGGAAGGCAGGCAGACCTCCGCTTTTATTGTACGGTAAACCCGGCATTGGAAAGACATCCTCAGCTTATGCTCTGGCAAATGACATGGCCTGGGAGGTTGTTGAATTAAATGCCAGCGATCAGAGGACCAAAGGGATAATTGAAAAGATTGCAGGCTCTACTGCGACGACAATGAGTCTTACAGGCTCATCAAGAAAGCTTCTTCTTCTCGATGAGGCCGACAATCTTCACGGAACTGCCGACCGTGGAGGAGCGCGTGCAATAATGGATGTCATAAAATCATCGCAGCAGCCTATAATTCTTATTGCAAATGATCTTTATGGTGTTGCAAAGGAGCTTAAGGCTCTCTGTGAGCCGGTCCAGTTCAGGGCTCTTCAGGCAGCAGGCATCTCAAAGCACCTCCGATATATCTGCTCTGCAGAGAAGAAGAGATGCAGTGATGAAGCTCTCCTTGAAATATCTCAAAGCTCTTCGGGGGACTTAAGAGCAGCAGTTAATATGCTTTATGCAGCCGGTACAGGAGCAGATGAACTGACGCTTGACAATGTCAGCACAGCAGGAAAGGATGAGCGTTCAACTATATTTGAACTTGTAGGCGCTGTTTTGAAAGGGAAAGATGACAGGCGCTTAATGGAGATTTCATATGAGATTTCTGACACTCCTGATGCAATAATCCAGTGGATTGAAGGCTCTTTAACCCAGATAAAGAATGCCGGCAGCCGTGCGGACGCATACAGATTCCTGTCGCTATCAGACACTTTTATTGGAAGGACATTTAAAAGGCAGTATTACACTCTCTGGAGATATGCAACTGCGTTAATGATTCTTGGAACGGCTTTGACAGCAGGAGGTCAGGGCGTTTCAGAAAGGATAATGCCTCCGTCAAGATGGGGAAGGATGTCAGGTGCAAAAAGGCAGAAAGCACTAAGGCAGTCTGTTTTAAACAAACTTTCTTTTGAATACCACATTCCTGAGGATACATTAAGGGATGAATACATAAAGCCGGTCTCGGTCATTGCAGATTTAAATCCCATATCCTTTGCAAAGGAGCTTTCTCTTGACAAAGATGAGCTTGACTTTTTTATACATGACAAAGCCCGCTCGGCAGATGTTTTCAAAGAAATAAAGAAAGAGGAAAAGGAACTGGAGAAAAAGGAGAGAAAAGCAAAGAAAGAAGTTCCGGAGAAGAAGACAAAGGCATCCCCGGCAGCAGCTCCTGACATAGAAAAAAAAGAGGAGATGACCTTTACAAAGGAAGAAAAATCACTGGAAAAGGATGAGACTGCAGAAAAAAAGCCTGACCCTGCACAGTCAACACTTTTTTCCTTCTGATTTTAATTTTATTAGTTTTTTTATAATTATGATCAATTCTAAACTAAATCTTAATTTTTTTGTTTGCAGTATCTGTGAAGAATAACCCCGCAGTCGATAATTTCACCACCATTTTTATAAATTTCATATCCCAGGTGGTATACAAGAAGCTCTGCACCTGTTTTTTCTGCAAGCGAGATTAATGCAGGCAGCATCTCAATTCCCGGACGTATCGAATAAAAAAGGTCTGCATCATTGTAAAAGTCTAATTGCGGCTCAAAGATATCATCCGTAATAAACGGTATGTCATTATCTGGCAATGCATCTTTGATGTCCGATGCTTTTATATCAAAGCCGTCAAATTTAATTTTTTCTGCAATATACCAGTTTTTCCCAATTCCAATCTCAATTATTTTTATATTCAGTGGATATTTTTTCAGGTGTCTGTATATACATTCTTCAATACCCTTATGATTCTTCATTACCTATTTTATTCATAAATGAGTGTCCTTATTTTTTGGGATAATGACGTGCCGCAGGGAATTATGCAGCCTGTTGTCAGAATGATATCAGATATCCTCAATATGCCTGTTTTTGCCGAAGAAAATCCGGTTATGCTGCGTGGATATGAACGGTCAAGAAATCAGAATGATGCAAGCAGAATACTTGGGGATATGCAGGACTTTTATACGCGAAAGATGGGGTGCGCAGACTCAATTTTAATTGTGACCGGAAAAGATCTCTTTATAAACGGCAGGGATTTTGTATTCGGCCTTGCAAGACCTGGTGTCAACGTTTCAATTGTTTCTGCTGCAAGGCTTTGCAACAGCTGGTATGGACGTTTCAATAGTGATGAGGACTTAATGGACAGGATAGTAAAGGAGGGAGCTCATGAACTGTGCCACTGTATGGGGCTTGACCACTGCGATAATCCGGAGTGTATAATGTTTTATCCCCAGACACTTGATGAGCTTGACCGGAAGAAAAAGACTCTGTGCCCTGTTTGCAGGGAAAAACTCAATATATACAAATTTTCAGATTAGTTATTCTTCTTTTTTTTCTTGATTGATTCATTCGATTAGAATTTATAAATAGAAAACCAAATATTTTTAATAAAAAATCATTTCCGGGCGATTATGAATTCACGAATTTTTGATTTACTCTCTCTTGCCGGTGCTCTTCTAATCGTAGTTTTTATAGCATTTGTAATGAAGCCCGGGATGTTTGATGGAGGTCATGAGGCAGGAAGTGATCTGCCACAAATGTCCGGAATATCAGATTCTAAGTACACAGGTACTGATACAGGAAATCTTTCAGGCCAGTATTCTTTAGAATATCTTTCAAAATCTGATGAAAAAAATATGCTTGCAGGCATAATTTCGGGTGCAATGGATTATTATGATCCCGTGACCCGGAATTTTGCCGTCAGTTACATTTCTGATGAAAATACCGGCCCTTTCACTATTGCACAGGCATGTGATATATGGGGCAATTCAGTTAATGACTGGAAATATGAATATGACAAATATGGCATATGGGATGTATCCTCAGCCAGCAACTCAATAAATACCGGTCTTGCCGGTGATTCAAATGATTATGCTGTTTTTCTTGCATCGCTTCTGAAGTCTGCGGGAGGCCAGGCCAGAATAAAGCTTGCCCAAAGCCGGCAGGGTGAGCACACATATGCAGAGCTGTATCTTGGAAACGGCGATGATTTTAAAAAGCCTGTAATTAATTCAGAGGCTCTCCTGAAATTGAAATCCCAATTTCCCTTTGCATTTTCAAAAGATCCAATGGGCCTTAATGTTTTCAAATACAAATATGGAATTATCTGTCCTGACGGTTCGGGAAGGGCTATATCTCCTGCAAACGATGCCCTTTCAAAAGAGGACATGACAAAAGCCGGAGCCGGCGAGCTCTACAGTACATTTTATGGTGCAGATAGCGGATCATCTGCAGCGTCAGCAGGAAGCAGTTCATCAGTAAAGGGTTCTGACGGGTGCTGGTATTATGTAAAGCCGTTTGAACAGATACTTTATGAACCTGAAAAGTACGGGGATTTATGCTACCAGTACCCAAAGCTTATCGAATACCTGCTGCTTTCTCCTGATACAAGCGTTATTGAATTTCAGATGATGTACCTGGGCTTTAGGTACGGCGGATATAATTTGTATTCAGAAGATGTTTTTACTCTAAGGGACATTCCGTACACCTGCGATATTGATTCAGCAGGTGATAAGGCATACTGGCTAAGACTTGAGATGACAGGAAGATATCCTGGTGACAGCCCTTATTCTGACACCGGTTATTCAACAGTGTTTTATTCAGACTCCTCATACAAAGACGTCAGATCAAGAACACTTTACAGCTGATAAGCAAAAGATTTAAGGAAATGTATCCTGTTGCCGTTGTATAAATCCAAAAATACATAATTGTGTACTGTCCTGAAATTATTTCGCATAAATTATCGTAGAAAAAATAATCATTTAAATGTGAAATTATCGCCTGGAAAGGTCAGATGGATTATCAATCAAAAAAAGAAGGGAGTAAATACAACAGA
>JAEWWL010000066.1 GCA_023396365.1 Methanobacteriota archaeon | reverse complement strand
TATATCTTCCAAAGGGAGTTTCGCTTTTCAAACTGATGCAGGATGAGCCTGTAAAAAGCCAGGTAAGCATAACAACAATAAAAGACGGAATCTCAATCAACAATATCTATAACAAAAGCGCTTTTATGAATTCAATGGTTGAGACAGGATATTACTGGACCTATGCATTCTCACTTGAAGATGACGCTAATGCATCAGTAGAAGTGGAGACAGAGGGCAACTGGACACTCTCCTTTTCATTCCCGCTGATGATAAACGGAATCGTTCCGCAGAAATTTACAGGTGTGGCCAACAAGGCAACACCATTCTTCCAGATTAACGAAGGAGAATACAGTTTTTCAATAAAGACAGAAAACAGTGAATTCGCATCTGTCACATTAATGGACTACTATGGAAATTATGTTATGGGAGATAACAGGCAGATGCCGCTTGCATTTTATTATGGTGATTTATTCAACAGCACAGTAAATACAACAATTGATGAAAGCTGCAACTACCTGCTAAATGTTGTCTGTGACGGCGACTGGACTGTCTGTGTAGAAGCAGCACAGGTATAAAAAATAAATTTTTTTAAAAAATAAGAACCAAAAGCCATTGAAGCATTTTTTGTCCCGGATGCCGCCCAAAACCAGAATATTTTTTTAGGATTTTATAATCAGGCCATTAATCCCGCAACTCTTTTTTGGCTTTGCATAATTATATATATCTTCAAACCATATTTCCCGCCATTCAAAAAAGGGGGACAGAAAAAAAATGACATTATCTGAAGGAGTCAGAAAAATATCTCCTGCCCAGAAAGAATTCGTCGAACAGGCTAAAAGGCGAATGAAAAACATCAAAGGAATGGAGACAGACATCAAAACAAGAATGAGGCTCTGCACTTCTGAGAGATGCAAACAAATCGAGAAATGGTTTGATACTGTTGACAGCTTAAAAAGCCAGGCGGCTGTTGAGATTGAGATGGCAGAGATGGCTGCTGAAAACGAGTGGGCACAGATGCGGCAAAGAGTAGACGAAGCTCTTGGAGAGACCGAGAGAGAATTTGAAAAAGGATATTATATCCTTGAACAGCCGGAATAATCCGTTTCGACGGGTTATGAAAAAAACTCAATTTTTTCCTCATAAGATTCACACGGGCAGATATCTTTTATCTGCGTTTATGCATATCTTACTTTATGGAATATGCAGAGGGAAAACCCGGCAGAATTTTTACACTCAGAATTGACAATGAAGAAGATCTTTTAAAAACACTCTCTGCTTTTATAAAAGATAAGAAAATTGATTCAGGTGTTATCTTCTTTCTTGGGGCACTTAAGAGAGCAAAACTTGTCACAGGGCCTAAAGAAGCCGTTCTTCCGCCTGTCCCAAACGAGATTGAAATCACCGGCGGTTATGAAATAATCGGCATAGGAACGGTTTACAAAAGTGAAACCGGCCCTTCCCTTCACATCCACACATCAGCCGGAAGAAAAGAGGAAACACTAACAGGCTGTCTGCGTGAATTTGCAGAAGTATATCTTGTAGCTGAAGTTGTAATTCTTGAATTCGAAAACATTTTTGCCCAAAGAATCTTTGACCCAAAACTTGGTGCAGCTATTCCCCGGTTTGATGTTTAAAGATTCCCGGATTTATCGAAAATATCAGGGCCAATTAAAAAGAGAAGAACATTCAGGGAAAGCATAAAGAAAAAACAAAGACTAACCCCTTTTTTTCAAATTTAAGAAGATGAAGATAAAAAACATCTAAAACTGATTTTTCATGGCAACGGTCATTCTGAAAATTTTCTCATCCTGAAAATTTTATTGTTATAAGCCACTAAGTTAATACCAATACTATACCAGATATACCCCACCCGCCATATTAACGGAAAAGATACCATGACAAGTTCAATAATCGATAGTATAATAAAAGCCCGCTACCTTCGGGAAGGAGAATCCTCATTTGAAGACATATGCAGAAGAGTGGCAAAAGCTATGGGAAAAGACGAGAAGGAAATTTCCGATTTTTATGAGGAGATGGCAGGCTTTCGCTTTCTTCCAAATTCTCCGGCCCTGATGAATGCCGGAACTAAATTAGGCCAGCTTTCGGCATGTTTCACGCTTTATGTCGGCGATTCAATAGAGGAGATATTTGATGCAGTCAAATGGGGAGCACTCATCCACAAAACCGGCGGCGGAACCGGATACAACTTCTCAAACATCAGGCCTGAAGGTGCGGCTGTATGCTCAACAGACGGCGTTGCATCAGGACCGGTCTCCTTTATGAAGGTGTTTAATGCCGCTACTGATGTCATAAAGCAGGGCGGAAGGAGAAGAGGGGCAAATATGGGAATTTTGAATGTCTGGCATCCTGACATTCTGAAATTTATAGAATCAAAAAAGACCGAAGGGGATATCTCAAATTTCAACATCTCCGTTATGGTAAATGATGAGTTCATGCGTCTTGTTGAGGCAGGAGAATTTGACCGCACCTGGATTAAACACTCAGACACTGGTGAGGAGATAACAGTCGGGTCAGTCTGGAACGGAATCGTTGATGGAATATGGACAAACGGAGAGCCTGGTGTTTTGTTTTACGATGAGATAAACAGAAAAAATTTGACTCCCAACCTCGGGCCGATTGATACGACAAACCCGTGCGGTGAACAGCCTCTTCTTCATTTTGAGTCCTGTGTTCTGGGCTCTCTTAACCTTTCAAAATTTTTAAAGAACGGAAATCTGGACAAAGTCGCGCTTGAGAGAAGTACAAGGCTTGCAGTTCGTTTTCTTGATGAAGTAATCGACAAAAATATATTCCCGATACCCCAGATTGAAGAAGCTACAAAGAAAACCAGAAAAATTGGTCTTGGGCTGATGGGTGTTCATGATGCACTTTTAATTCTTGGAATCCCTTATGACTCACTAGAAGGAAGGAAGTTCTGCGAAGATACAATGGAGTTTGTAAACAAAATCGGAATTGATGAATCTCACAGACTGGCAGAAGAAAAATCTGAATTTCCGGCATTAAAAGGCAGTGCCTGGGAAGATTATGCGATGAGAAACGCCGCTGTTACAACAATTGCTCCGACAGGAACAATCTCTATTCTTGCTGACTGCTCATCCGGAATAGAACCTGTATTTTCGTATGCCTACACAAGAAAGGATACTGTCCAGAAAACTTTTGAAATTCTGCATCCGATTTTTGAAAGAGAACTTGATAAAGTTGTAAACTCGGCTGCCAGGACATCATCAGAGGCTGAAAAATTAAAACGCGAAGCTATTGATACTGTTCATAAAACAGGATCAGTTCAGGAGATAAAATGGCTTCCTGACGATTTCAAACGGATTTTTAAGACCGCTCTTGACATTGACTGGCGCTCGCATGTTTTGATGCAGGCGGCATTTCAGAGACATGTTCATGCATCTATTTCTAAAACAATCAACATGCCAAATTCTGCAACAAA
>JAEWWL010000022.1 GCA_023396365.1 Methanobacteriota archaeon | reverse complement strand
CTTTTAGAAATTTTGTGCAGAAATTTTTTTTATAAAATTTCTATTCCGGCTGCATTTCCAACAACAACCACTATTTTATTTTTGAATTCAGCAAAAATACCGCAGGACAAAACACCGGGGATGTTGTTTAATTCAGTTTCAAGATCAAACGGAGAATCTATCTCCCCGAAATCACAGTCAACCTCAATGCATCCGTTGTCGGTTATTACAGGCCCGTCCTTTTTAAGACCCTCGCGGACGATAGGAACTCCGCCCAAAGCCCTGACTCTTTCGCATAAAAGAGATAGTGCAAACGGGATAACCTCAACCGGAACAACTGCTGAAAGCTTATCTGTAAGTTTTCCCTCATCAACAACAACAATAAACTGTGCTGCCGCTTCTGCAACGCATCTCTCACGTGTCTGTGCCGCCCCTCTCCCCTTTATAAGATTAAATTCTGAGTCGACCTCATCCGCACCGTCTATTGCAATATCAATCACAGGATAATCATCAAGTGCTGCAAGCGGAATTCCAAGACTTCTCGCACGGGCAGCAGTCTGAAAGGATGTCGGAATTCCGGTGATACTGAGTCCTTCATCCTTAATCCTCTCACAAAGCCGCTCCATGGAGTAAAATACTGTTGAGCCTGTCCCAAGCCCGACAACATCACCGTTTTTTACAAGATTCGCCGCGTAATAGCCTGCATTTTTCTTAGAATTTACAATTTCATCAGACATAATCAAAACCAGTCTTCTAATAGTCTCTTTCAAAAGGAAGATAAACTTTTGTAAGTTTAGGCAAAAAGCATTTTAAAAAAAGAAAATTTCCTGCTTAAAGGCAGGTTTTTAGTATTTCTGATTATATCAGATTTTTTTTATCTGATGATATAGGAAACAGAAATTGTCGCTGTCACATCAACCGTATCAGCCTGTACAGGTGTAGAATAGCCTGCCGCAGTATCCATTGCCATGCTGCTCTTGTAGTTTGATTCCGGATATGCATATGGCGTGTAGCTTTGGCCGACATTTACACTCTGCACTCCCATAATCTGGACATTAAGTGCTGCCGAAACAGCATCAGCATCAGAGCGTGCCTGTGCTGCAGCCTTTGCAAGGGCCTGTGCCCTTAAAGACTGGCTCTTTTCATCTGAAAGTGTAAAGGATATGTAATTTACACTGTTTGCACCGTTTGCTATTGCAGTGTCGATTATCTCTCCTGCCTTATCAGTTTTGGATGTTTTGACAAGCAGTGTGTTTGTTACACGATAGACTGTCTTCTCGCCTCCAAACGGAGAGTCAGAATCTGCCCTGTATGAGTACATGCTGTATCCTGTGGTTTTAAGCTCAGCATCAGTAAAGCCAAGAGCCTTTAATGCATCTATGCACTGACCCATCTTCTTTGCATTCTCCTGCTGGGCTAAAAGACCGTCTGTATTTTCAGTCTGCACAGCAAGTGAGATCTCAACTATATCAGGAGTGGTTGTGATTTTGCCTGTCCCCGATACATGAATTAACTTTTCATCATCAGCAGCTGATGCACAGCCCACAAAGCCTGCCACTGCAATCAGCACAACAAGTGCCGCCATGATGATTCTGAAACTCGATGACATAACCAATAAATAGATTTATTCTATATTAACGCTATCTTTGACTTCGAAAAAATCCGAAGTCAAAAAAACATTTTTTTCTAAAAAAAAGAAGATATCCGGTGGTTTAGTTTAAGGGAAAAGTGCCGACGACACGCAGTTTGCCTGCATCAAGGTGAAAAAGTATACAACTGTCACCGGGAATATATGCCATCTCTTTTTCTAAGGATACAGTTATTTCAGGGTTTTTGGGATCTGCTGAGACTGAGTCGATTTTTCCTGCAATATACTGCATCCAGTGTCCAAGATGTATTGTCATGCCTTCAGCAACAGGAGTCTGCCAGTATTTGACAATCTTTAATTTTCCGCTGAATTTATCTCCTGTTTTAACTTCAGGATTATTTGTAAGAACATATCCGCGGTCAAGCTCTTCTGCCGTTATGTTTTTGAGGGCAAGGCCGACACGGTCTCCCTCTGCCGCATCACTGCAGTCAGTGTCATGCCTTTGAATTGAGCGGACCTGTGCTGTTTTTTCGGTTGGAAGAACCTTTAAAATATCATGTGTCTTTATTGTCCCGTATTCGACTCCTCCAAGCACAACTGTTCCGATTCCCTTTACATTGAAGTGGTGATCGACAGAAACAACTCCGGGAATGCTGTTTGTCTCACGCGGTTTTTTTGCCGCATCAGATAAAAGAGTCTCACGGAGAAGATTTGCATCATCCTCCATAAAGACGTAATTTTCAAGAGCAGTTCCTTTAATAAGCGGTGCAATCTGTGATTTGTCGAGGTAATTTCTTAGAATTATATACCCCTCCCTTACATTTGCACAGTCAAGCATTACAACAGTCTCACCAAACTCAGGCGTTATTGCATCAACAACCAAAACTGCACTATCAGCCATGGAGGCTGTATAAAACAGAGGCGGAAGACGCTCGGGATACCTTAAAGGCTCTATTATCGTAACAGTGTCCTCGCCTTTTTTAAGATTATAAAAGACAATATCAGAGGCGGTTCCCTTCTTTCCAACGTTTTTGGCATATTCGGGTGCGCCAAGCATTGCGACATTAAGATTCGGCATAATGCCTGATATTTTGGTTTTGCATGATAATGAGAGTTTTGATTAAAAACACTTCAGGATGATTAAAAAAAATTATTCAGATTAATTATCAGTGATGCGCAAAATACGCAGTCACATTTTCGCCCTTTACAGAGTCAATTCTTGCAAAGCCGACTCTTTCAAACTGAACAACATTGTTCTCTTCAAGGAGAACTCCCCTTTCACAGAGCCCCTCGCAGCTGCCCTCCGGCGAGAGAAGGGTGCATCTTAAATTATCCTTTGCCGGAAGCCACTGGATAATCGGGGCTTTTTTATTTCTTGCTTCCTCTAGTGAACTGCCGGCATATACAAGATTATATTCACTGCCCTCTTTTTTAACCTCAGCATTGAAGAGATCCTTAAAGCGGACCATCCCGCAGCTTTTAAGATCATCTTCACATGCATAAAGCGAACCGTCAAACAAAAGCTCCCTTACACCCTTTGACTCATCGTTCGGATTTAAAAGGGCTTTTGCAGTCATCTGCGGAGCATCTTTTACTGTGCATCTAACCGGATTTCTGACAAAGAAGTAGCGGTTTGAATCAGGATCAACAACTGCCTTATTCTCGGCATAAAGATTTTCCCATGAGAATTTTATGTCAGTCTGCCCGACACCGATATCAATCATTGCATTTCTTACAGCCTGCGGCTTTATCCCCCGCCTTGCAATCGCTTTTAAGGTTCCTAAGTGAATGTCATCCCAGCCGGTGTAAATATTTCCGCGTATGCCCTCTTTCATTGCAGTTGTTGACAAAACCACATCACCGATTGACATTCTTCCGTAATGGTAATACTCAGGAGGATTCCAGCCAAAATAATCATAGATATACTGCTGGCGGCGGGTATTTGCAATGTGATCCTTTCCTCTTATGACATGTGTTATTCCAAGGAGGTGATCATCTATTACAACCGAGAAGTTCATCATCGGATAGACCTTTGCAGTTATCTTCGGGTGCGGGTGATCAACAATTCTGAATATTGAAAAATCACGCATTGCAGGATCAGGATGCTCAATATCAGTCTTTACACGGACCGTAATTGTGCCTTCAGGAAAATCTCCTGCAAGCATACCTTCCCATAATGAAATGTTTTCAGCAACAGAATTTTTCCTGCACGGACATATTTTCTTGCTGTTTTTTAAATCCCGGAAAACTTCGGAGTCGCAGGTGCAGACATATCCCCCGCCGATTTCAAGGAGTTTTCTTCCGTATTCATAGTAGATATCAAATCTGTCGCTTTGATAGACTGTTTCTGTTATGCCTATTCCAAGCCACTTTACATCATCAAGCAAAAGCTGATAATTTTCCGGCTCAACACGTCTTGGATCAGTATCCTCAATCCTTAGAACATATCGCCCGCCGTACTGCCTTACATAATAGTCATTAAGATAAGCTGCACGGGCATGGCCGAGATGGAGAGGGCCGCTCGGATTTGGTGCAAAACGCATTACAACTCCGCTTTCGTTGGCATTTTTCAGGGCACGAAGAGATCTCTCCTTCTCCTTTTTCTCTTTTTTCTCATTGAGAAGTTCAGGTGCAAGCTCTAAAAGCCTTGATACCCTCTCCTCAGGAGAAAGAGCTCCCACCTCATCTAAGACACCCTGAAGAATTGCAGACATCTCCTTTGCCTGCAAACGAAACTCAGGGTGCTTTCCCATGAGCATTCCAAGAACAGTCCCTGCCTTTGGAAGGCTGTTATGCCGGACTGCATTATGAAGGGCATGAGTTAAAAAAAATTCCTTTGGATCTACAGACATCTTTTAAAAGCCTCTGGTGATGAAATAATCAGTAATTTCTCCAAGAAGTCTTTTCTCCTCACAATCCGGAAGAACACTTAGCATATCCTTTGCACGGGAAACATATTCCTGTGCGGTTTTTCTGACATCTTCTATTATTCCAGCCTTTTCAAGAGTATCAATCGCCTCTATTATCTCAGCCTTTGAAAGAGACGGCTTTTTGTATTTTAAGAGATCAATACCTGCTTCGGCTGCCTTTATAGCAACAAGGGTCTGCTTTCCCTCACAGAGATCAGATGCCTGATCCTTTCCGCTCTTTTCAGAAGGCGTTATAAGATCAATTAAGTCATCCTGAATCTGAAAGGCAATTCCGCTGAAGTATCCCCAGTCATGAAGGGCCTGGACCTGTTTTACATTTCCGCCGGCAAGTGTGCCGCCTATTGCCGCTGCTGCTGCATAAAGCTTGCCTGTCTTTTTTCCGACCATATCAATATATTCATAGTCAAGGACATCATTTCGGCCTTCAAAGGACATATCATCATGCTGACCCTGGCAGATTTCAACACATGTGCGGGCAAGTATTTCAATGCTTAATACCTTGGCCTGATTATCAGCAATAGTCCTTGTTATAAGCTCGAATGCCTCGGCATAGAGTACATCTCCTGCAAGAATTGCTGTTGGCATGTCCCATTTGCAGTGAACGGTTGGTGCTCCACGGCGCTGGGAGTCATCATCCATTATATCATCATGAACAAGAGTGAAAGTGTGTGTTACCTCAAGAGCAAGTGCTGCGGGAAGAAGCTCACGTGAACATCCCTTTCTGATAAGATCTGCTGCCAGCATAACAACAGCAGGCCTTAGTCTTTTACCGCCGGCAAGAAGAAGATGGGCGCTTGCCCTGCTGAGTTCGCCGGGGGCAGAACCAAAAAGGCGGTTGAGTTCGATGTCTATATCCTCTGCTGTTTTTTCAAGGTATTCTTCAAGTTTCATGTAAATAATCCCTTTTTTTTTGTTTTTTATTTTGTTACACAGACTTTCATGCCGTTTCTTAAGATATGCACATCATTTCCAAGAGTGTATCCGCATTCTGATGCAAGCTTCATGTACTCGCCTGTCATATCGACATCACCGTGGGACGGGATGATGTGCTGCGGGTTTAGAAGGCTTAAAACCTCATAGTGATCTTCACGCTGTGCATGGCCGCTTACGTGAAGGCCTTCAAATATTCTTGCTCCCCTCATGCGAAGGAGGGTCTCCTGGTGATATCTCTGGCCAAAGTTCATTGGATTTGGAATGATATTTGCGCTGTACATAACCTTGTCTCCCTTGTCAATGCGGTAAGGCGTGTTTCCTGCTGCAAGACGGGTCAGAATCGCTCCGGGCTCTCCCTGGTGTCCGGTTACAATCGGGACGTATTTGTCCTTTCCTTCCTTCATTATACGGCGCATTGTCCTGTCAACCGTCTTTCTGTTTCCAAACATTGACATCGTCTCGGGAAACCCGACAAGCTTCATCTGCTCGGCAGTTGAGGAGTATTTCTCCATTGATCTTCCAAGAAGAATCGGCTTTCTTCCAATTTCATGTGCACATTCGGCAATCGTTTTTACACGTGCAATATGCGATGAGAATGTGCTGACCATTATTGCACTTTTATCATCTTCATAGCTTGTCATTACATCGCGGACAAGCTTTTGTGCAACTCTTTCACTCGGGCATCTGCCAGGGATTCTGACATTTGTACTCTCAACAATAAGTGCCAGAACGCCTTCACGTCCAAGCTCACGCATGCGTGCAAAATCCGGAGGATTTCCAACAACAGGCGTCCTGTCAAGCTTAAAGTCATTTGCATAGACTATAATTCCGGCAGGAGTGTGCAAAACAGCCATCGCAGTGTCTATGATTGAATGCTGGACATTAACAAATTCAAGGCTTAGGTCCTTTGATATCTCATACCGGTATTTAGAGCCTGCATTAAGCGCAAAAACCTTGTTTGTTACCCCAAACTTCTTCTCGCCTTCAATCTGCTGCTCAATTAATTTTGCAGTATAGGGAGTTCCGATAATTGGTGCATTGTACCTGTGCGCAAGCTTTGGTATTGCACCAATATGGTCAAGGTGACCATGTGTGCATACAATCGCCTTTACACTTCCCTCAACACTGTTCATTATAGTGTCATCAGGGATCGCCTTCATCTCGATTAGATCAAGAGAATGCATGTTTTCAACTTCTGCATCCTCGTGAATCATTATCTGATCAAGCCTGAGACCCATATCAAATATTACTATTTCCTTGCCGCAGCGGACAGCAGTCATATTTCTGCCAACTTCGTTATAACCGCCAACGGCTATTATTTCTACATCCATATTTTATTTTCTCCTAAATTTTATGTGATTTTATCATTTGAAGTGTAATTCCCGTGATATATTTCCGGGCGCCCGATAATGATTTAATGTTTCCTGAACCTGTCAGATACATTGAAACAGCCAGTTCTTTCTGAATATTTTCAATACTTCCTGCCAGAGAATCATATCCATTCATGGCAGGCTTTAATAGCGGAAGAGCCATCCCGCAAAGGTCTGCACCTAAAGATACCGCCTTTGCGATATCAATGCCGCCTCTTATGCCGCCTGTTGCTATTACAGGCCTGTCTGAGCCGGCAACTTCTGTTAATGAAACCGCTGTGGGAATACCCCAGTCTGAAAATTTTCTTCCTGCTTCTGCACGATTTGCATCTTCTGCCCGTACTGCCTCAACAGCAGCCCATGAGGTTCCGCCAAGACCGCCGACATCTATTGCAGAGACTCCTGATGCCCAGAGTTTTTGTGCAGTCTCAAAGGATATTCCGCACCCCGTCTCCTTTACTATTACAGGGTATTTTGAACTTCTGCACAACTCTCCTATTGCATCAAGACATCCTTTTGAATCATGATCGCCTTCAGGCTGTATCGCTTCCTGCAAAGGATTCAGATGGATACACAAAGCCTGGGCGTCAATCATTTCCACCGCCTTATCAGCCCATTCAAGACCTTTCTCAACCAGCTGTATTGCACCAAGGTTTCCGCACAAAAATGCTTTGGGTGCTGCCTCACGGACTATAGTAAAACTGTCTTCAAGACCGGGGTTTTCAAGCGCTGCACGCTGTGAGCCTACTCCCATTCCGATATTGAAGTGCTCCGCTGCAAGTGCGAGATTTTTGTTTACCTCAAGGGTATCGGGATGACCGCCAGTCATTGCTGCGATAAAAAGAGGAGATGACAGATTATGCCCTAAAAACCTGACAGATGTATCTATTGATTCAAGGCTGCACTCGGGAAGTGCATTATGGACAAGTCTAATGTCGTCAAATCCGCTAAAGCCTGCTTCTATGTCCTTTTCACAGCAGATTTCAAGATGCTCTCTTTTGCGTGAAGAGGTGAATTCCGATTTTTTTATAATATCAAACCCCTTATCAGTTGAATTCCTGGTATTAGCAGAATAAACCGCGGATATCTTATGCAATAAGGAAACAAAAACTCCGGATATACGATTGATTCAGAGCTGGCTTTCTTTTTCAAAACCACTCTGCAAAATATATTGCTTATTCTGCAGAGCAGCCCGTATGCATCTTTATATTTTATGCAGTCTTTTTCTGCCTGTCTTTTTTCCTGTCAAAAGGCTTTATTTTAAAGAACCGCCTTAAAGCTGATTCCTTAATTCCTTTTTTTGCAGGTGTCAGTCCTTGCGGAAACAATCGTTCCGCCGTGGTCGCGCCCGTCTAAGAAATCACCGGTTCTTGACACATGGAATATACTCGATTCAATTCCTTTTTCAGCAAGCATAAGAAGTTCGGTTATTTTCCCTCTCATGCCGCCGGTGACATCAGTATTTTTTGATTCGTTTATGTCAAGACTGCCGGCGGATTTTGCATTTATAACAGGAATTACCTTCCCGTCCTTTAAAACACCCGGCACATCGGTTGCAAGCCCTATCCTGTCAGCATGGATACAGGATGCAAGATAGCTTACCAGCTGGTCTCCCGATATAATGCAGGCACCTTTCCCCTCATCCATTACGACATCCCCGTGCAGGACGGGAACAATGCCATATTTCACAAGAAGTTCAATCTGCCCGCATTCAAATGAAATCAGACGTCCGTTTTTCGCAGTACATGCATCAAGCGGATGAATCCCTACAGATTCAACTCCGCTGGCACGAAGCGCGTTTACCACTGCATCATTGAGTCTTCTGACGGCATGATGAGTGATAAATATACCTGCTTTATTTGTTTGATCTAAGCCCTTATCAAGGTGATGCTCTTTCGCTTCAGGATGCCCGCAGGACCCTGCACCATGAATAATTACTGGAAATATATCTTTTCGGGATGCAATCTCTTCTGCAAGGGCGGCAAGTCTTTCTTTGTCAACCCTGCATTCTCCGGATTTATCGGTTATTACACTACCGCCCAGTTTTAATATAATCAGTTCTGCCATTATCGTCCTCTTTTCGTGCGCCGTCTGTATCAATTGTTGTAATAATTGCTTTCCCGTCTGCCGCCTCTATTGCGCCGGCAACCTTGCTTTTTGACCGCTTTGGACAGAGAGCAATCATGCACCCTCCGCCGCCTGCGCCTGTCATCTTCGCGCCATAAGCACCTGCCGCACGCGATGCCGAGACAAGCCTTGAAAGTGCGGGATGTCCGACTCCCAAAGCCTCCAAAAGTGCATGGTTCACATCCATGTACCGGCCAAGCAGCTTTAAATTGTGAAAATTGTGCATTGAACGTGTTGTTACAGCCTCAATTGCATCCAGTATGGGATCGACAACAAGAGGATTGCTTGCACGAAACTCCCCGACCATTGCCACAAGTTCTGATGTTTTATGTGAGACAAGGGTATTTCCAATAACTATATTGAAATTTTCAGGCGGAAGACGTCTTCTTTTGCCGTCCTTTATCAGCACAAGACCACCATAGGCCGATACAAATGTATCAGTGGGGCTTGCCCGCCCTCTCTGGGCCTTCTTCTCTATTTTATATGCAAGTGATGCAATCTGTCCGCGCTCCATACCAAGATTAAATTCATCATTTATCGCCGAAAGAGTTGCAACAGTTACTGCCGCTGATGAGCCAAGCCCTGATGAGCTTGGAAGCTGGGAATGAATATAAACGCTTCCAATAACTCCCGTCTCCTCAAAACATCCTTCAATATAAGGAGAGTTCACCCGGGCCGGGCTTCGCGATCTTCTCACAGTTACATAAACTCTCGGCTTTATCGCCATCGCAAGGCCGGGTTTTCCAAAAACCACCGCATGCTCTCCAAATAAAAACACCTTGCCGGGTGCGCTCCAGGTAGCCATATCAATAACTTACTCCACTGCTAACGCTGCATAACCGACTACCTGCAGATAATCTCCCGTGACATCACCGCTTGTTGAGTAGTTGAGAAGAGTTCCTTTTTCTGCTCCCCTCATCCTGCAGTACTCAGCCATCGCGGTTATCGGACCATACCCGCACGCGCTGATGCCATCTTTTATGATTCGGCGGTAAAATTCTGCCGTATTAAGGCTCTTTAACGCATCTATAGCATATATATCATATTTTCTTGCCTGAGATTCAGGGACATAGTGCGAGAAGTCGGAAGATGCAACAACTATTATATCTGATTTTGTCTCTGAAACCGTATTATATATTGCTTCTGAGACAGAGAGTGCATTTTTCCTGCTCTGGTTTCCAATAAGAACACTGACAACCTTCGCATCAGGAAATCTGTATTTTATAAAGGGCATCTGAACCTCAAGTGAATTTTCCCTCTGCCGGTGGACGAAGTTGTCAGCCCTTATATAGCGCGATAAAACTTCAGAAAATACAATGTCATTTTCAATGATTCCAAGCGGTGTCTCCCAGGAAAGTGTTGAGATGCAGTCAGGATATCCGGAGTGGCTCGGGCCTATAACAACAAAAGTTCCCGAGAAGCCCCCATTTACTGCAGAATACGCATAAGCAGATGTAAGTCCCGAGTACATTATCCCGGCATGGGGCGAAACAATTCCTAAAGGGCTGCCTTTATATTCAGAGGACACTTTTACATCTTCAAAAAAGCCATCCATCTCCTGTTTTAAAAGAGCAGGATTATCGGGATAAAACATCCCTGCAAAGGTTGCCCTGCGTATCACCATTGATTAGTGATATACCTCAAAAAAGATTATAAGTCTATCTCAAAATCTTCAGGTGTCAGTGATGTTGTAATTCCGCGTGATTTAAGCATCTCCCTTGTAAGGAGGTAGTAAATCATGCTGAGAGCCTTTCTTCCCTTGTTGTTTGTCGGGATTACAAGGTCTATATATTGTGTTATATTGTTTGTGTCACAAAGAGCCACAACAGGAAGTCCGCACTGAACTGCCTCGTTTATTGCCTGTGAATCTCCAATCGGGTCTGTTACAATAACAACTTCAGGCTCAACATACTGGGTAATTCTCTGGTTTGTAAGCATTCCCGGGATGAAGCGGCCGACTTTTGACATTGATCCAAGAGCATCTGCAAATTTCTTTGCAGGATACTGACCATACTGACGGGAGGTGACTACAAGTATCTTTGCAGGGTCGTATTTGGAGAGGAATGCCGCAGCTGTTTTAATGCGGTCATCTGTCTGCTGAATGTCAAGAATATAAAGACCGTCTCCGCGGACGCGGTAGATGAATTTCTTCATATCCTGACTCTTCTGCTGTGTACCAATATGTACACCTGCAGCAAGATAATCTTCAACAGGCACAAGTGATTCTTTAAGTTCAATTTCTAGTTCATTTGCGTTCAATACATCAGCTCCTATTTAACTCTAATTTCTTTTTACAGTGATTGGTATGACACCTTTCTGGTATTCCGCAAGAGCTATCTCTAATGGATCTATCTTGTCGGTTTTTACCAGGACGGGCGCACCCATTGAGATTTGAAGGGAACGTGCCCCAACAATTCTGGCTCTTTCATATCGGGTGTATGATTCCATCATAACTCCACAAAATTTTAATTTACAATAATTTTTGGAAAATGGGGTCGCTGAGATTTGAACTCAGGTTACGGCGTCCCGAACGCCGTAGGATGCCAGGCTACCCCACGACCCCTCTCTTATTCCTAAATTTATTGATAAGGGTTGAGATCGTCTATGATCTCCTTATGTGTGAGCAGCATACGCCTGCAGCAGTAGCGCTCAAGTCCGAGATCATCAAGAATCTCTTTTGGATTCTCTCCGGCATCTCTGCGTTTCTTAAACTCTTCCCATTCTGTGGAAACTACTTTTCCACACGTGAAGCACCGGACCGGTATCATTTATCAGATCTCTCCCTTATATTTTAGCAGGTCTTAACGATAAGACTTTTGGAATTTCTTTCTTGCACCACGGCCATGCGGCTTCTTGGCTTCTTTCTGACGTGAATCGTTGACAACAAGCGTCCTGTCATATTCAAGGAATATGTCCTTAATTTTAGGATCATTGTGCCATTCAACAATACCGCGTGAAAGTGCAGTCCTTACAGCCTCTGCCTGGCCCATGTATCCGCCGCCGGAGACATCAATTGTTGCATCGATGCCGTCAAGGATTCCCGGAACAAGGAGAAGAGGCTCTGAAATCTTCATGCGTGACAGCTCTGTTCCGTATATCTCAAGAGGAACGGAATTGATGCGTACGCGTCCTTTCCCTTCCCGAAGAGTTGCACGGGCAATTGCTGTCTTTCTCTTACCACTTGTATTCAAAACTTTTGACATACTTCAAACCCCCTTAGAACTTTGCACCAAGGTAGCCGCTGACTGCACCAATAGTTACATACTTTGGTGTAGAAAGACCTTCGATGTGAGCAGATTCGATAATTTCAACCTCTGCACCTGCAAACTGCACAGGAACACCTACATAAACCCTGACAAGTTTAAGTGCATCTGCACCGCGCTGCCTTTTGTATGGGAGCATTCCACGAATTGTGCGTTTTACAATGTGTTCAGGTCTTCTGGGGTAGAAAGGACCGCCCTCTCTTGAACCGCGCTTGCGCTTATTATCGTAGTCTGCCAGAACGCGTGCACGTGCACCGGAGATAACTGCACTCTCTGCATTTATGATTGCAATCTCTTCGCCTTCAAGGACGCGCTTTGCTACAATACTTGCAAGCCTTCCAAGACGAAGGTCTGTTGCATCTATTACTGTAACCATTTCCTTCACCTCAGAATCCTGACTTTTTTACCCTCGGGGTTGTTCTTTACGAGGTCTTCAATTGTCATACAGGTTCCGTTTGCATCCTTTATCTTGGATACAGCCGAGTCGCTGAAGTTTAATGCAGCAACAGCAACTCCGGTTTCCAAAAGACCGCTTCCAAGCACCTTGCCCGGCACAATCACGGTTTCACCCTCGCGGGCATACCTGCTGATTTTGCTCAGGTTAACTTCTGCGAAGTTTTTGCTGGGCGCTTCCAGTCTCTTTGCAATCTCACGCCAGACGCCTGATTCGTTGGCCCTTGATGCTTCCTTAAGCATTGAAACCAGGGCAGTATAGCGTGGGTTTGTCTTTGCAGCTCTCTTCATCTTTAGATCGCTCCAGAAATATTGGTTAATACATCCACCAGACTATCGGATTTGCCTTTTAGATTGGAAAGTCCGTATAACAGGATCTCTTTTACTGAAAGTGAACCGTCGCTTTCAACAACAAATATGAACCGTGAGTTATCAGGCTCAACTTTTATTGCCGACTTTTCAATTCCGCTTGCCATGCATGCTTTTTCACAAAGCCTGCACATAGAGCAGCTTTCAAGATTTCCTTCCACTACAGCCACAGATTTTTTGCCCAGCTTTAAAACACCCCTGGGGCATTCTTCAACGCAGTGTCCGCAGGCATCGCACCTGTCATCTATTGATATAACAGGATATGCTTTGTATCCGCAGGCAAGTGTCGGCTGCCATTTTGCGTGTTCCATACCGGTGTTTATTTCGGCATGAGCTTCAAGCACAACCTTCTGCCCGGCTTCCAGTTTTACAATAGGAATGTTTGGGCTTACAGGTGATGCTTCAGGGTTTTGTGCAATCAAATCACTGGATTTGACAAGGCACGGACCTTCTACACTGAGTGAATATACTGCTTCGCATGCAGAACACCCTCTGCCTTCGCAGGAGCATTCGGACTTTAATTTGTATTCTGAAAGGTTTGTTTTGAGCGGGATCAGACCAAGACGGTGTGCAAGCATTTCATCGAAGAGTGCACTGCTATTGTCATATATCATCACATCTTCGATTGCAAGTTTTGGCACTTCGCCAATCATGGTTCTGCGTAATGAATTTGCAAACGCCGGATTTGCGCCGGAGAGAACAAATTTTGCAACACCACTCTCAAGTCTGCTGAATGCAATATCCATTAATCAGACTCTCCTGCCCCTTCTTCCACCTTTGGCACGAATGCTGTCGTGTGGAACGGGCGTTACATCCTCAATACGTCCAATCCTCATCCCTGCACGGGCAAGGGCACGAATTGCCGCCTGTGCTCCGGGACCAGGACTGCGCTGCTTACCACGTCCAGGTGCACGGACCTTGACGTGAAGACCGACAATGCCTTTATCCATTGATGCCTGGGCAACATTGATTGCCATCTGCATTGCGGCATAGGGTGAGCTTTCATTTCTTGCCTGTTTAACAACCATTCCGCCGCTTGACTTTGTAATTGTCTCTGCGCCGGAGAGATCTGTAACTGTTATTACAGTGTTGTTGAATGAGGCAAATATGTGTGCGACACCCCATTTTTCCTTTGAATCTGCTGCCATTATGCTCTTCCTCCGGATACTATTCTGCTGCGCTCAGGATGAGCGTCATCTTTCATAGGGGATGAGCTGTAATAGCATATCGAAGACTCTTCAGATTTTTTGACACGGTATCCGGGGATGTTTACCTTTCTTCCGCCAATTGAAATGTGACCGTGTGTTATCATCTGTCGTGCCTGCTTTGGTGAGCGTGCAAGACCGCGCCTGTAGACGATTGTCTGAAGGCGGCGTTCAAGCTCGTTTTCTGCCTTTAAAGAAAGGACATCACCAATGCTTGCGTTTTCTCCCAGAAGCCCGCTGCGTGCAAGATGACCTAAAAGTTCATCTTCCTTGCGGCTGATTAAGCCCGCATCAGTAGATGAGGACTTAAGTGCAAGAAGATCTCTTGCTGCACGGCGGTAGCGCCTGAGTGTGCTCTGGGCTTTCCAGAGTTCCCTTTTGTTTCGAAGACCGAACTCAATAACGAGACGGTTCTCATCCTCAATACGGGATTTCTCAAAGCGCCTTTTGGGAGTTTCATATGTTTTATGATTTTTTCCTGGATATCCCATTTATACCACCGCTTAATTCTTCTTCCTGCTGACACCGACAATGCTTCCGCGTCTGCCTGTGGATTTTGTGCGCTGACCACGTACTTTCTGACCGGTTTCATGGCGAATGCCACGGTAACAGCGAATCTTTCTCATACGGTTGATGTCATCCTCAATTGCCATACTCAGATCAGTGCCCAAAAGCTGTTTTGCTTCGCCCGCGTAGAAATCCTTCTGGCGGTTGAGCATCCATACAGGAACTTTTTCCTTATAGGACGCAATAACCTCGCGAATGCGGCTGACAGGCTCCTCTTCAAGGAGACCGAGAGTTGCAAGGGGGTCGACTCCTGCCATTTTTGCAATGGTTACTGAGGAGTGCATCCCTATTCCCGGAAGCCCTGTCAGAGCAATCTGGACTGATTTGGTACCGTCAAGATCAGCGTTTTCAATCCTAACAAAGTAGTTAATCTCTTTCTCTTCCATTCAATTGCCTCACAGTGAGATTTGCTCGAAAGCGTTGAGGGAGGGATTTGAACCCCCGAGTCCGAAAGGGACACGGGGTTAGCAACCCCGCGCCATGCCTGGCTTGGCTACCTCAACAGAGTAATCTCGCATCTTTCGACACTCGCAACACCAAAGGTTTGTGTTGCTCCATGAATGTTGCTTATATAGATGAGCCGGATTCGCTATTAAGGGTTGTGGTTTGGCAGTCGTATCCCTGCAAAACAAAAAATGAGATTACCGGATATAAAGATTTTATATTGCCTCTTCCCTAAGGCTGTTTCATCAAACCCATCACATCAGGGATGTTTTTTCTCACAATTTTTTTAGAGATCAGACCGGATACGACAATCGGAAGTGCTATTGTTGCATCGCAGAAGCACTGTACATTGCGGCAGTCGGGCGTCTCTTTTCCCCAGCTTATCGCCTCTTCAAATGTACAGCCGGATAGTCCTCCCCAGTGTGGTGAATCTGTTGTATACTGTACTGCATAATGATGGCCCTCTTTTCCGGCATTGTGAATTGATGCAACAACCTGCGTCTGCTGGATGAAATTTTTGGGAACACCCCCGCCGACATATATTACACCTGTTCTCTGAGACCCTTCAACGATTTTTGTAATCTCATCAATATCTGAGATCTGATCAATATCAGCATCCGCGCCTTTTCTCCTGGCCATCAAAAGACCTATTCCGATTGACGAGTCGCAGATGGCAGGAATAAATACAGGAACTTTTGCCTTTGCACACTCAGACAGAACAGACTTTCCTGAAGGTTTCATCTTAAAAAGTCTTTCTCCAAGCAGCTGCATGAAATCCCGCGATGAACCGCGATATGGAGATAATTCTCCTGCAAAGTCGGATATCTCGGCATCCACATTCCGAAATTCGCCTTCATATGCAAAGACATCATAAATCCTGTCTATTCCTTTTGAGAACAGTTCAGTGTCATCAACATGATGATGGCCGCGGTAATGATGAACCCCAAGATGCTCACATGCATCATGAAACATATTGGCGCCAGTTGAGACAATTACATCAACATATCGTCTTTTTACAAGCTCACAGATAACTTCCTGCATGCCTGCGGGGATCATTGCGCCTGAAAGACCAAGCATAATAGTGCAGGAGTCATCCTCAGCCATCTGAGCCCATACATCAAGTGATTCCCCAAGCTTTCGCCCCTGAAAGCCGGTGTTGCTCATGCTGCCAAGCAGTTTTGCAATATCCCCGGCAGGGACTGCAGGTTCAATTCTCCTCATACTATTCTCCTGATTCATTTTTCCCTGAAAACTATATAAATCCGGCTTTCCCCTGCCAAAAAAAAGAGTCTTTTTTTAATTTTTTATAAGCACCCCGGAGTAAAACCCCAATAAAATGCCTGAAAATTTACAAATTTTAAAAAAAAAATTCTGGAAAAAAAAGGAGATTTATCTCAGAGAGCTACCAAAAGAGTATCTTTTGAGATTACTCCGGCCAGTTTTCCACCCTTTAATACAGGAACAGAGCTGATACGCTTTTTTATGATAAGCTCCCTTATGTCCCCGGGGCCTGCACTGACATCAACAGTTATTGCAGGGCTCGTCATAATTTCCCTTACAAAGAGATTTCGAACCTGATGCTCCTGGTGCTTTCCGTCAACATTTTCCCGGAAGCTGCGCATAGACTTTGCAAAATCCGTCTCAGTCACAACTCCTGCAATATCTCCGGTCTCCTCATCTATCACAACGAATTTTGTAACGTCACTCTCCATCATCTTTCTTCTCAGGTGAACAACACGGTCTCCCGGGTGTATTGTATGCGGATTCTGCATGAGCTTTTCAATGGATGCCTCAGGAAGCATAACCGACAAAAGGTCAGTTGCATCGACCTTACCAACAAGCTTATGATCTTCGTTTAAAACGACGACTACCTTGTATTTCTGAAGCAGAGGTATCAGTATCTCTGCATCCTGATCAGGATATGCAGACGTAAACTCGGTATCCAGCTTGTTTGCCACATGAATTTGCGTCGGAGAAAGCACAGAGGTTTTTTTGCTTCCCAAAATATCAGCGATAGCCTTTCTGGATATTGTGCCGGCCACTCCGCCGTTGTTTGTAACAATCAGCGGATCAACGCCTAAATCAAGCATTTTATCGAGAGCTTCTGTAATTACGGCAGACTTTGCAATAGTTACAGGTTTTGACATAACATCTTTTATCAGTAATTTTTCACTCATTTTTTTACACCCCGATAGGTTATTTCCAATTTTTTTATTCTCTGTCTTGTTCTCTGTCGTTTCTCCGTCTACCATTCACAACGCAGCCTGCTAAAAAAAAGAGCCAAAAACAGATATCAGATCCCTGAAATCAGAGAGGCCCTGTTATTTAGGCAGGAATTCTGGATGCGCCTGATGGATAAATTTTTGGATTTTTTGCATTTTATTTGATTTTTCCCTCCGGTTTACTTAATGCAGAATAATTATTCTGCTCATATATGCCTACTCTTCTGAAAGAGCCTTTACGAGATCAAATTCTGTTATCACACCCACAAGATGTGAATTTTCAATTACGGGAAGGGCACCGACGCCTTTTCCCACCATCTCCATTGCAACACTGCTTATACTCTCATCAGGAGTTGTGGTATAGAGATGTCCGTTAATCAGTTTTCTTACAGGAACTGACATGACATCAGAGGCATCTCCGGTGATCATCTCTTTAAAGACATCACCGTTGCCCACATATTTCATTATGTCCATGGCTGTTACAATGCCGAATAAGACATCATCGCTTACAATAGGAAGACGCCTGAATTTCTTTTTTACCATCTCCTTTGTAACTTTGCTTATTGGAGAGTCCGGCGATGTCACGTGCGGATTTTTTGTCATTATATCTGAGACGCTCAGATAATTCGGAGTCCTGCAGAAGACTTTTAAGATGTCCCTTTCAGTTACAATTCCTTTCAGAACACCATCTTCATTTACAATGGGAATGCCTCCGCATTTTTTTTCGACAATTGTCCTTGCAACATCGGATATTTTTGCAGTCTCCTTAAGAGTTAAGAGTTTTGTGCTCATTATCTCACGGACACTGTCATTTAAGGCAGCAATTATGTTTCCCTTATGTTTTCCGGAAACCAGATTGAACTTCTGGCCGCCTCCCATGAAATTTATTATGTCGCCTGCCGTTACAATTCCTATTATCTTGCCTGTCCCCGAATCAGTGACCGGAAGACGGCGGAAACCTTTTTCAGTCATTGTTTCAACAGCACCAATAATGCTCATCGTCGGCGAAACCGAGATGACATCACGGGTTGCTATTTTCATAAGTTCGTTGTTGTGGTTTTTCACATCCTTTTGCATGAAATCAGTCCTATTGTAAAAACCGGACAGGATACCTGAAAAATTCCCGGTTTATTGTATTATCACTGTTTTTTTCACTTCCAAAAAAATCAGGAGATTTTTTTTATTTTACAAGCTCTCCTGTTTTTTTTTGAAATATATGTCATGCCCCGTCGCCTAAAATAAAGCCTTTATTGTAAGACTTTTTTTTAGTTTAAGGCCTCATTTAAACAATTATTATATGATGCATCAGTCTGTGTCATCATTCTGCATACATCCGGGGCAGATATGCCTTCCGTCAACAGAGGCCAGATTATCTGACATCTTCCCGCATACATCACAGACACCTGTCATGGATTCATCATAATTGTTGTTTACCCTGATTAGATCAGACATAATCTCGTTGAGCTCGTTTGAGACAGATAGTATGTCTCTGACAGTAACAAGGCCGACCACTTTGTTTTTTTCAACAACCGGAAGCCTCCTTACCTTATGTCTGACCATCATATGAGTCGCATCCCCGACTGTTTTGTCAGAGTCTATTGTTATCAGAGGAGTGCTCATTATCTCACTCACATAAACCTCTCCGGGCTTTTTATTGAGTGCAACAATTTTGCATGTAAGATCCTCTTCTGTAACTATCCCTTTAGGCATATTATTCTGTAAAACAATACAGCTGCCCACTTCATTGCGGCACATCTTTTCAGCTGCCTTCCATACGGTTGCTTCAGAGCCAATGGTTACAGGTTTGTACCTCATGACCTCCCTTATTGGGACATCAATCCGAAAGTGGCTTGTGTCTATTTTGTTTTCACTCATATAATCACCTCCATCCTCCATGACGGGTATTCCGGCAGATTACTGCCCTGCCCGACAAGAGGAGAGGGCTACAAGCTATCCTATGATCCTGTCAGTATAAAAGACTAATGAACCTGCATTTTCATAAAAAACGATTAATAATTCGCATAGGGATTTACTTTTAAAATATCCGGTTATGCCAAAGTCCAATAGAAATCTTATTCATTAAAAAAAGACATGATATTATTCTATATTGTACATAACGATATAGCAATGAACCAGATACAGTGCATATGGAGATAAGGTTATGAATTTTTTCGTAAGAACAAGACAGAAATTTTCCAAATTAATCAA
Source organism: Methanobacteriota archaeon (assembly GCA_023396365.1). GTDB lineage: Archaea > Halobacteriota > Methanomicrobia > Methanomicrobiales > Methanomicrobiaceae > Methanomicrobium. The sequence continues at coordinate 4,836 of JAEWWL010000022.1, read as the reverse complement.
CGGACTTTTCAAAAAGAAGCAGATGAGAATTGGTATTTACGGACCGCCAAATGCCGGAAAGACCACTCTTTCAAACAGGATTGTCCGTGACTGGACAGGGGATGCAGTAGGCCCTGTAAGTGAAATCCCACATGAAACACGCCGTGCAAGAAGAAAAGAAGGCGTAAAAATCTCTGATGACAAGGGAAACTCCATTACAATTGATATTGTGGACACACCAGGCGTGACCACAAAAATCGACTACAAGGAGTTCCTTGAATACGGTATTGAGCAGGATGAGGCTGTTGTAAGAGCCCGCGAAGCAACAGAGGGTGTAGCAGAAGCAATGCACTGGCTTCGCGAGGATATTGACGGCGTAATCTATATGCTTGACTCAACACAGGACCCGTTCATACAGGTTAATATTATGCTTGTCGGAATCATAGAGAGTCGTGATCTTCCGGTAATTATCGTTGCAAATAAAAATGATCTTCCTGATGCATCATCAGCAAGAATCAAGAGTGCTTTCCCGCAGCACCCGGTAATTTCCATATCCGGTCTTGAAGGCAACAACGTGGAAGAGCTTTATGAAAAAATGATAGAGTACTTCGGGTGATTTGAAATGATCCAGGGCGTACAAATTGATCTTATCTCTGCCGAGCGTCTCGACCATTTAACGACTCTAGAAAAGGTCAGGCTCATTTTAGATGAGGTCATGGAAGGCAATGTCGTTGTTCTTGAAAAAGGCCTGACTCCTGATGAGCAGAGCCTTTTGATAGAGACAACCATGCGGGAGATAACACCCAACGGATTTGCAGGCATTGAGATGGAGACATACTCTGCGGGAGGCCAGGAGCATGCAAAATCAGGCGGTCTGTTCGGCGGCCTTTTTGGAAAGAAGGAGAGCCATGGCGGAAGGCTTACAGTCATTGGTCCTGCAAACCAGATGAAGACATTAAAGAAAGACAAAGATCTCATAAGCACATGGGTTTCATCAAGGTGAATACTTCAGATGCCGCATAAGTGTACACAGTGTGGAAGGGAATTTAAGGAAGGCTCCACTGAAATATTAAAAGGCTGTCCAAGCTGCGGCGGCAAAAAATTCCTTTATGTGAAACGCGATGATATTCACAGAGATGTTCTTGAGGAAAAATCAATAGAAAAACTTGCTGAAGAGACAAAAGAAGAAATAATTGAAGTCAGGCCGGAAAAAAAGGAAAGAACAGAGATATATGATCGTATTGAAAGCATAAGAGTCATAAGCCCTGGTTCATATGAGCTGAATATTGAAAAGCTTGCAAAGGGGGATGATATGATTATGCAGATGGGTTCTGACGACAAATATATCGTTGACATTCTTTCAATGGCAAAACCAAAGAAAGAGAAGAAAAAGAAGTGAATGCTAAAAAAAATGAAATCTGAATTTTATGCATTTATGCAAATTTTCAGCTTCTTTTAATATTTCATATAAATTTTTTTTAAAATTTAAATGGATTATATTCAATATTTTTTTTTGATAATTATTGCCTCTTAGATGATGCTATAAGGCTTTGCTGATCATTTTTTGAAGAGATTAACTCAGCCTGATTATATCCGCTTTCCCCCTGTATTAACAGAACTTCGCCTGCATCCCATGAATTCCAGTCAATCTGCATCTCGCCTTCCTGATTTATAAGAGCGAGTCCATCAGGATTGTAGTCAGCTCCATCAATGCGGACAAAAAAATCTCCTTTTTTAAGAGAGTCACCGCCGCCATGATACAGAAAAAGATCTCCTGCAGAAGTATCAGATATCATTGAGATACTTGGCACCTCTGTCGGAACGCCAAAACCTGTTATAATTACGCTTACGACTGCAATTCCCATAACAACCAGTGAAACCAGTAATATTGCACCGATATTTTCGGATATTGCATAGTCATCTCCCTTATCAGCTGCCATGATCCTAATTGTTTTCAATATTTATCCACCTCCTCCAGAAAAGAAAAACATACATAAAATTTGAATTTCAATTAACAACACCGCATAAGACCTGATGATGTACCATCTGTATCTTTCTTGGATATTATAAATATCCTTATCCGGGCCGGCTTAAAATGAAAAAAAAGCTTTTTCCATGTAAAAGCCACCTAAAACGGATAATCATCAGGATCACTTATATAATAATTCAGATTTCTAAACAATACCTTTGTTCCTCCGCTGATTACTTCAAACCCGTCTCTTGCTATAACAACCCCTTCAAAAGAATTACCCTCAAAGGTCACCTTTCCGTATGGTGCAAATAAAACTCCTGTCACTGTATCACCCCCAAAACCGGTCAGTGAAATATCTCCGCTTTTCGCAATAATTATTATATTCTCAGCATAGTCGTCTTTTTGTTTTTGCCTCAGATAACTTTCTGCAAAAATTTTAGTGCCGGCTGCCAGAGAACCTCCGGAGACATAACCGCGTGAGGCATAAAAATCATCAGATTTTACAGAAGGAATTGCCACATCAGGCACCGTAAACCCGGGAATGCTGCTTTGATAAATACATTTTCCAGTTATTGAGGAGCTCATTGACGGCGGATGTGTAAAAGCCCCGTTATAGTAAATGCGTGAATCAGCATCCAAAGAAGGCGTCCAGTCCAGTGTAAGATCGCCGTTTACATATACATCACCGTGTATTTTTGCATCTTTCAGATAAAAATTGCCATTAATATATAAATCCCCGTAAATATCACGTCCGCCGCTTCCAAGCACCATATCCCCATTTACATAAATTGCTCCGGGATCTGATGCCGAACCAATGCCTGCACTGCCGCCATCCAGAATCACAGGACCGTCTATGTATACTGTCGATACATCAACCGATGATCCCCTGTTCATATCATCTGTTGTAAGACCTCCCTGAATGACCATCGTTAAACCCGGCCCCATTAAATTATTTCCAGCAAATGACAGCTGACTTCCATATAAAACAACACCCTCATTCACAATAAAATCTGAAAAGCCAAAGACCATCAGGTATTTCATTATGTCGCTGCATCCTCCCTCATTGCATACTGTAAGTTTTATCTCATAAAATCCTGAGTTGTTATATATATGCACAGGGTTTCGGACTGAAGACATTAAATTGTCACCAAATTCCCAATACCACGATGCCGGATTTTTAGAGGACAGATCCTCAAAAAACACCTTTAATGGTGCATAGCCAAAATCCGGAGCAAATGTAAAATCTGCTTTGGGCTTCAGGATTGCCGGCTTGCTGTACAGGGTTTCAATCACTGTAGGATTATTTGAAGCAGTATGAATGACCTGAATGCCGGTGCCATACACATAGGGCAGTGAACTTATCAGACTGTCCCCTGCAGAAAATGCAGTCCAGGAACTGCCCCCAGGTGTTTTGAAGTCATCTGTTTTATCAGCACCATTGACGAGAATCTGAATATTTTTTCTGAATAATGTGTCTCCCCCCTTATGAATAAGAGCAATATTCCCATTTTCATTGATAAGACCAACCCTGAGTGCAGGATTTAAAATGTCAGCTTTCTCTGAAGGATTTGTGACAGAATAATTGCCTGAAAGAACTATCAGCGCCAGCATTCCAACAGCAATCGAAATTACTGCAATCATTAAAAGAGCGCCGACAACTTCTGCCATCCCCTCTTCCTCCCAAAAAAAATTCTTTTGAGGGGTTTTATATCCGGTGAACAGGTGCATTTGATCCCTCTTTCTTTTTTGATTCGTTAATTAACCTGTGATTAAAAAAATCATGTCTGTCAGGAAAAGCCTGCTGCAACAGACTGAAGGGATACAGTATAGTCTGCATACTGATAATGAATTTCATCAAGTCCGGTTATTGTAACCTCGCTGCCTGACAAAGGATTTACATTGCCGCCACGCTCTTTGAGAATGCTCCTCCAGGCCCGGGCCGCTGACTCATCCATAAGAGTAATGCCCAGTGTCAGATCTCCGGAAGTAAGTGATCTTACATTGGACCTGCCTTTAAATGCAGTGTCAATCCTGACAGGACCCTGGCCGTTTATTGCTGCTGTTTCCAAAAGCTCATTGTTGATTCTTATAATTACAATCACAGCTGAATTCACTCCCCCATCAGAGCTGAAACTGATTAAAGGAGCAACCCTGTTTACTGTGCCCTCATTCTGCTTTAGAAAAACTCCCCCCATCTGATAATAATAAGTCTGCTGAATCCAGTAGTTATTGCCGGCCTCATACCGTATGCTTGCAATATTCTCATTAAGAACAACTCCGGTGCTGTTTCTTATTTCAAGCCGTTCACCATCTTCATTGAGTGAAATTGTTCCCGAAGAGCCAAAAGGCTTCATCAGTGCAAGGAATAATCCCCCGCTGTTTGTAGCACCGCCCTGTGAGCCAAGCATAATTGAATTTGAGACAGGGATATCTGAAGTGCTGAATCTCTCGCCAGCATCATAATTAATCCAGAGGGAATCAGCTGTAATTTTATATTGCGTAAACCAGTCCTGAATATAATCCATATGACTTATCTCCTGCTGCCTTCCCTCGGCAGGAACAGCATAAATAACCCAGATTGAAAGAAAGATCATTATTAAGGCAATGATCAGGATTATTCCTATCACTTCGGAGAGGCCGTCTTCATTATTTATAGGAGTCATTTTTTATTACAACAGGCTTTTATGATATTTTATGCTTTGTTCACTCGTTAAAAAGTTAAAAAGGATTATGCCAGTTCTGCTGACTAAACCTACACATTGTTAATCTAATACTGATAATATATAAGGCACATGCAAATGACAGGTGGAAATACTACTGAAAAAGTGCACTGGGCAGATGTTTGCGCTGCCGAAGTAAATCAGGACATCACGCATCTGATTGCA
>JAEWWL010000004.1 GCA_023396365.1 Methanobacteriota archaeon | reverse complement strand
TTATTATAGTCTGTCACATCAATAACTGATTAAAAGTAGTATATCCTATATCAGGAAATAGAAAAGGAATACTGTTTTGTGATGTGAAAAAAATGAGTGTTGAGATTATAAATCAGGTATTGAAAAGGGCGCTTGAAGGGGATACTTCTGTCAGGGTTGATGAGAGAAGCGTTGATTCTGAGATGAAGAGCCTGGCAATGACTGTCAATTCGGTTATTGAAAAATTAGAGAGAGCAGGCGATGCGGAGGAGTATAAAAAACGCCTCATAGCCTTTGTTAAATTCAACCCGCAGGCTATTGCGGTTCTTGGGCCTGACAAGAAAAGAATTGATTTAAACAAGGAATACCAGAAAGCATGGCGTGGCTCATATGAGGAGCTCATGAACAAAAAGCTCTATGATTTCGATATTAAAATTACAGGCGGCGATGATTTTTATGCCTCATATGAAACCAGAAAAAACGCCCAGACTGATATGGAGATTTCATGGCCTGACAGCTCCAAAACATATCTCAGGCTTTTCCAGACTCCGATTCTTAATGAAAAGGGCGAAATTGACATAAACTACTACATCTACCAGGACCTGACCGCTGAAACCGCCTTTAACAACTATATGCAAAGAGAAGTGGACAAGGTCGCAGAAAACATAGAAAAGATTTCAAAAGGCAATCTTGAACTGGACCTTGAGGTTGGAAGTGCTGATTTATACACAAAAGATGCACGGGAGATGATGCTTAAAATCTCATCAAGCCTTTCCAAGGCAAAGTCTGCCATACAAAACCTTGTATCTGATGCCGAACTCTTATCAGATGCCGCAATAAACGGAAAACTTGATGAAAGAACGGATGTCAAAAAGCATGAGGGCCACTTTAAAGGCGTAATGGAGGGCTTTAACCAGACACTTGACATTATTTCAGGGCCTTTGAATGAATCGATGAGGGTTATAAAGAAATATTCTGAAAACGATTACAACGCCCGATTCTCTGATAATATTGCAGTCTCAGGTGAATTTGCAGACTTTAAAAAATCCATAAACGAGCTTGGCGACAAACTTGTTTTTGTAATAAATGAGGTTCGAAAAGCAGTTTTGAACGTTACAATAGGAACATCCGAGGCGAGCAAGGGATCTGATGAAGTTGCAAAGGCAACCGAGCAGGTAGCAATGACAAGCCAGAAATGTGCAGACTTAAGCAAGTCTGTGCTTTCAAAGATGGAGAATATTCAAAGGCAGATATCTGATCTTTCCGCATCAAACGAAGAGATTGCCGCAACCTCACAGGATGTTTTGAGAAACGCCGAGAATATGGCCACAATGGGCAATGACGCCCAGGTCCTTGGAAATGATGCCAACCAGAAAATGGAGTCTGTTCAGGTAATTACTGCAAGAAGCGTTGATGAGATAAACGAGCTTAATGATCAGATAAAAGAGATAAACAAAATTGTAAAGATGATAACTGACATCACCGGACAGATAAATCTGCTTGCATTAAACGCCGCAATCGAGGCCGCACATGCAGGCGAGCACGGGCGGGGATTTGCGGTTGTTGCCGGAGAGGTAAAAAGCCTTGCAGGTGAGGCACGAAAGGCAACAGATCATATTGACAAGGTCATAACCTCGATTCAGAAGAACAGCCGTGACACAGCAGATGCAATAAAGTCCGCAAGTGAGGGCGTCATAAGTGCTGTCGGAAGTGTTGATGCAACCATCAATGCCTTAAATGATATTGTAAGCCAGTCCCGCCAGGTTACAAAGGACATGGGAGATATTGCACGTGCAATAGAGGACCAGGCAAATATTGCAAATATCGTTGTCCGTGCAACTGACGATGGAGCAACAGAAACCCGGGAGAACTTAAGGGAGGTCGAAGAGCTTGCAGCCCTTGCAGAAGAGACAAGTGCATCCGTTGAGGAGATTGGCAGTGCTATTCACGAGGTCAATGAGATGGCAGGAGTTTTAAAGGACAACATGGGCCGCTTTAAGACAGACAACAGCTGAAATAAAAATTGTCACATCACAAAAACTGCCCTTGCAAGGTCATGTTTAATCCCCGGAAAAATCCGGGGGCACCCGGATTTTATCCAGATAATTTTTTAGTTTTCTTTTTGCATTATCAGTTACATAATAACCTTACATAATTCATGGACAATCATTTCCAACCGTCCTCAACCGGCAGAATTTCGGCAGAAAAAGCCCTGCAAAAATACTTTGGCTATTCATCACTTTATCCGTACCAGCAGGAGATAGTCTCATCTGTTCTAAACGGGCGCGATGTCCTCGCGGTTATTGCAACAGGAGGCGGCAAATCTATCTGCTATCAGCTTCCGGCACTTTTAATGGACGGAATTGCGGTTGTAATTTCGCCCCTTATCTCTCTTATGAAGGATCAGGTGGACTCGCTTGTCACAGCAGGAGTATCCGCCGGATTTTTAAACAGCACACAGGATTATTCAGAATATCAAAGGGTTGTTGATGCGATGCAAAAAGGAGAGATTGATATCGTCTATGTCTCCCCGGAAAGAGCACTAACCCCTTCATTTCTCTCAACAATAAAGAAGTGCAGGGTAAACCTTATCGCAGTCGATGAGGCTCACTGCATTTCACAGTGGGGTCATGAATTCAGGCCGGAGTACCGGCGGCTTAACATTTTTAAAAAAGAGTTCTCTGATATTCCTGTAATTGCGCTTACAGCAACAGCAACTCCTGTTGTAAGAAATGATATCATAAAGCAGCTTAATCTGGCAAAACCTTTTGAATACGTTGGAAGCTTCTACCGCAAAAACCTGAAATACAGTGTTGTTCCCAAAAAGGATGCAATCGGGCAGATTATTGCCTACATAAAGAAAAGAAAAAAAGATGACTCCGGAATTATCTACTGCCAGAGCAGAAAGGGAGCGGAGGAGATTGCAAAAAAGCTTGGCTCTGCCGGAATCTATGCACTTCCATATCATGCCGGGCTTTCCAAGCAGGCGCGTGAGAAGACGCAGGACAAGTTCATAAAAGACAATGTTCCTGTAATTGTTGCAACAGTTGCATTTGGTATGGGAATAAACAAGCCTGATGTAAGGTATGTAATCCACTATGATCTTCCGGACAGCCCTGAGAATTATTACCAGGAGACCGGCCGGGCAGGAAGGGACGGGCTTTTGTCAGACTGCATTTTATTCTATTCACGCGGTGACAGGTCAAAGATTGAGTATTTCATCTCAGGAATGGACAGCGGCAGGCAAAAAACCGTTGCATTAAAGAAACTTGAGGCGATGACAGACTTTTGCGAGAGCACCCAATGCCGCGTAAAGATGTTTCTTGATTATTTTGGTGAGAATACGGAGGGTTTTTCCTGCGGCGAATGCGACAACTGCAAAAATCCGTCAGAGCCTTTTGATGGAACTGATATTGCAAAAAAGGCGATTGGCTGTATAAAATCCCTTGAGGTCTCTTTTGGAGTCGGCTACATCGCTGATCTTTTAAGAGGCTCAAACAGCAAAAAAATAAAGGAGAAAGGTCATCAGAAGTCTTTGTTCTTTGGAAAGGGAAAGGAATTTTCAAAGGATGAATGGGAGTCTTTCATAAAAGAGATAATAAGGGCAGGCTTTCTCTCCCGGCAGGGGAGCAAATATCCTGTCGTTGTTTTAAATGAGAAGAGTTTTGATGTGCTGTCCGGAAAAGAGCGGGTAACACTGACAAAATCAGGAGGCGGTGCAGGGAAAAAAGCGGCGGGCCGCAGGAGCAGTGAAAAACTTCAGAAGCCTTCTGATGGAAGAATGCAGTCACAGGACGGTGAGCTTTATGAGCGGCTAAAGACGTTGAGGAAAACGATCGCGGATGATAGGGGAATTCCGCCTTACATGGTTTTGTCAATAGCATCGCTTGCAGAGCTTTCTGCAAAGAGGCCGAAAACAAAGGCTGAACTCTTAAAGATAAAAGGAATCGGCGAGCACAAGGCAGGTGATTTTGGACAGCTCTTTTTGGATGAGATAGCCGCTGAAAGTCTGCAAAACCAACCGGCAACAAAGGAAAAAAGCAGTGATGTGACTTTTGGGATGTATCTTAACGGAATGACAATAAGTCAGATTGCAAAGAAAAGAGAGCTTACACAGGAGACTGTTGCAGTTCACATTGAAGAAAAGATAAGAGGGGGTGCAGAGATTGACATATGCGATCTTGTATCGCAGAAAAATCAGGACGAGATATGCAATTGCATGAAAAGCTATGGGGATATATCCATAAATGACTTAAAAAAACTTACAGGCGGAAGAATTTCTGTCAGTGAAATAAGATTTGTCAGGGCTTTTTTTGAAAAGAAAAAATAAAAATAATCCTTGCTTTGACTCATTGGATTCAAAGCATATTCAGGAAATAATTACAAAAATAAATTCAGCAAAAAACCGGGTTAATTTATTTCATCCGGAAAAAATCATCCCGTGTCATCCAATGATTTCATATCTGGTTGTTCTCTGCCGCAGAGTTCTTCCAATATCTTCTGCAATTCTTTTCATCTCGTCAGGGTCAAAAAAATCCGAGCCTTCTCCTCCGGCGTCAACTGAGACCTCATCAGCAAACATTGTTCCGCCATAGTCGTTTCCGCCAGCCAAAAGTCCAAGCTGTGTGAATTTCAGGCCCACCTTTCCCCATGAGATCTGGATGTTGTCGAAGTTGTCCAAAAACAGTCTTGCTGCTGCAAAAAACAAAAGATCAGTTCTTCCTGTCGCACCTGCCGGTGCAAGCCCTCTTTCATAAAGCCTTGTGTTCCTGTACAGATATGGAAGAGGCACAAGTTCGGTAAAGCCGCCTGTCTGATCCTGAATATCTCTAAGGACCTGCAGGTGCTCTGCCCTGTCGCGTTCTGTATCAACTGATCCGTACATTATCGTGGACGTTGATTTAAGTCCTAATGAGTGGGCCTCCATTATAATCCGTGACCACTCCTTCGTTGATACCTTTGACGGGCAGATTACTTTTCTGACACTGTCAACAAGCATCTCCGCACCTGTCCCCTGAAGTGTTCCAAGCCCTGCATCAATTACTCTCTCAAGAACTTCCTTTGTTGTGATGCCGTCCTTTTTTGCCGCATGTGAGATCTCATCAGGGCTCATTGTGTGAATATCAACACCGGGGAACTCCTCTGTAATCCATCTTAAAATATTTTCATAGTTTTCCGTTCCAAAATCCGGATGAACACCTGATAAAAGGCAGATTTCTGTGACCTTTCTCTCTTTTGCAAGCCTTGCCGCATTCCGCACAAAGTCCTCTCCGTAAAGGTAAGCTTCGCTGTCGGATTTTGGTTTTCCGAACGCACAGAAATGGCAGAGGTTTCTGCATATGTTTGTTATATGGATATTCTGGTTTCTGACATATGTTACAATATCACCGGCTTTTTTCTCACGCATAATGTCGGCTGCCTTTGCAATGTCAAAGACTCTTCTGTCATTTATCTTCATCAGGCCTTCAGCTTCGAAGACAGTCATCCTGTGGCCTGCAATCACATCGTCAAGGAGGGTTTTTAGTTCATTGTCCTTCATTTTTTGTTATCTCCCACGTTTTCTAAGATAGAGCTCGTGAACTATCATAACTGCAATAAGAATCAGTGCAAATTCAAAGAGGTGAAGAGGTGCATATCCGATGAATGGTATGCTAAACAAAGCTTTTCCGATTATCCATTCATCCTTTACAGGCATTATCTGCCCGATGCCTGCTATTCCGGAGAGCTGATCAAATCCCTGGTTGTTGTCGCCTTTTGTTATATATCCGCTGTTTACATCGGGATTTGTCTCGTTTTCTTCATACCAGCCTATGGCACGGTGAATTATTGGGTGGACGTTTCCATCCCCGTTTGGCCTGTATACTATCACATCACCAAAAACACTGTTTCCCTGCCTGTCGGGTTTGTCACCAAACTTTGCATAGCCTGTTTTTAGACCGTCCTGCCACGTCTGAAGCTCTCCGAATCTGTCAGGTGCAGCGACAAAGACAAGATCTCCGATATTCATGTTTGGAACCATGCTCTCTGATTCGACAGCAACAACAGCAGGCCAGGTGCCAAAGACTGCAAAAAGCAGAAGTGCAATTATTCCAACAATGCAGGCGACCCATAATATATCGCGGATAAATGAAATCTTTTCATCATCGCTTTTCAAAAATCTCTTCAGGAAGTTTGTCTCTTCTTTTTCATCCTTCTTTTTTGTATTCTTCATAGTATCGTTGTTTTATTTTATATTACAGAATAGAAAGTTTTTACAGACTTTAATAATTGCTATTAATAATGATGATGCACAAATTTCAAATTTAATTTTTTTGCAGGATTTTGTTAAGGTACAAAAAGACCTCTTAAATATTATAAGGCAGGATTTAATCCTGAGCACAAACCTTCTGCTCTCTGAAAGGTTTGAGAAGCCCCTTTAGGATTATTAAAGGTTTAAGAGGAAAAAATTCATGTCAGATAAGGACGGCGACTACTGCACAGTCTGCGGGGGCATGGTCCCTTCAGGAAATGATATTAAGCAGATATCTGTTGACGGCAAAGTGATTGGGATAAACAGGCTTGACTTCATTTTATCAGAGGTGAGAAAACAAAATCTTTCATCTGATTCACAGATAAAAGAGGAGATAATGAAGAGAGCATCGGTCCTTAATTATATTCCCTCAAAAAAGAGGGATTCATATGCAAAGGCCTTAATGGATGAATACAAAAAATCTCTCTGAGAGCGGGTATAGTTTTTAGGAAATATCAAAAGCATAAGTCAGATTCACAGCGGATAAACATCTTCATGTGCAGAAAAAGGTGAATTTTAAATTATGTATTGAGGCTTAAAAAGTCAGCATGTGATTTTTAATTTGCAGATGCAAAAAACAAAAGGCGGGGGCTTTACAATTAAATTTTTTGAGTATGTCAGAAAAAATCCGAAAACTTCTGCTCTACTGGCAGGACTGCTGATTATTGCAGTTCTCATTCCCTTCTGGAATTACGGATGTGAAATTTATGAGGAAAAACTCATCGATGAGGAAAGAGAGCGCCTTCACCACCAGTTTTCCTATTACAGCAATTCCTTAACATACTCGATGAATGAAAAACTTGGACTCATTGACGGCGTATACTCATTTGTAATTGCTGAGACTGACAAAGAAAGGCTTGACTTTAGCTTTATTCCGTTTGCATCAGCTCTTCATTCCGGACATCCTGATATAAAGGCAATCGGTGCTGCACCAGGCGGAGTATTTACATATATTTATCCAGAAGAGGGGAATGAGGGAGTTATCGGGTATGATATGCTCAATGATTCACGCCCGGATATTGCAAGGCAGAATGAGTACCTTTTTAGTGGAAAGCCGACTGTGTTAAGAGGCCCTGTTAAGCTTATCCAGGGCACTGAGGGAATTGTCACAACAAAGGCTGTATTTTTAAACGGAACATACAAAGACGGCGACTTCTGGGGTTTTGTTTCAATGTCTGTTGATATGCAGAGCATTTATGATAACAGCGGCATATCAGAGATCCCCGGCTTTTTGGTTGCTCTAAAAAATGATGACTATGATGTATTCTATGGTGATAGATCAGTTTTGGACAAATCACCGGGAATTTATGAGATGACTATCGGCAATGAAATATGGACGTTTGCCGTCGCCCCCGAGGACGGATGGGAAGCACTTGTTGAGTCTGAGTCATCTGTTTTTAGAAATTTTTCATTTATACTTGTAATCCTTTCCGCAATTTTGGGAGGCTATTTAGTATACAGCTATCTGTGGCTGAACAAGGCTTTTCTCAGGAGAACAGGCGAGCTTGAAAAGGCTGAGGAGGAGCTGCTGTTTCGTGATCTTGCAATAGATACTTCAGTAAGCCCTGTTGTCATCTCAGATGAAACAGGACGGATTGTCTATATGAACAAGGCCGCGTTGAAAATCTGGAATATTGAGCACAAAGCTGCGAAAAAAAGACAGTTCTCATCTCTTGTGCGTGACCCGCGGTTTATATCGGATTTCCTTGACGGAACATATGCAGTTGAGAGCCGCTTTGGAGAGGCCGAGTGCATAAGAGATGACGGGTCATCCTTTTTTGTATATGGCTCAATAACTGCTGTAAGAGATAAATTCAAAAGATTCCATGGCCTTCACGGCTCTTTTATTGACATAACCGATATAAGGGAGTTAAGGAATCGCGAGAAGGAGGCATTAAAGCAGATTGAGAAGAACCTGCTTCGGCTTGCGGCTTTAAATGACGAGATAAGAAATCCGCTTGCAGTCATTGTCGGATATTCTTCAATGCTTGAAAATGATCTTTCAGAAAAAATAATACAGCAGGCAAAAATTATTGACAGGCTGATCAACCAGCTTGATCAAAGCTGGGTTGAGTCTGAAAAAATAAGGGATTACTTAAAAAAATATCATGGAATTGAAAAAGAGAAGAAATAAATTAATAAAAAGTTTTCAACAGTCAGTTTTTATTAAGTCAGCATTTATTATTTCATCTTAAAAAAATATTAAAAAAAAGAAATTTCTTTTTTTAATTAATACCCCCGGGCGGATTCGAACCGCCGTCACCGGCTCCAAAGGCCGGTATGATTGACCACTACACTACGGGGGTGAATGAGAATTTAAAACGAACCTGAAATTTCCGGCAGAATTCTGCCTTACTATATTTTGCCTTGGAGGTATTAAAATTAGCACAAAAGACCATTTGTTAAGCTTTCTTATCTGCTTATGTAATTTTTAAAAAGCCATGGGATTTAGCAAGCGAAACGCCGTTTTTAGTCCTTACTGAAACAACTTTTTCATAAATTTCCGGGAATTTTTTAAAAAGCTCTGATTTATAATCACTTATTAAAACCGGATAGTCAGGAGTTGTTTTTAAGGGATCGATAACATACCAGCCGTCATCAGATTTTACCTCGGCAATTTTGTGATCACAGCCTGATATTACAACAATTCTTGCCTGCACTCCGGCGGTCCTGTTTGAGATGTATGCCACTGCCAGTGCATATTCGCTGCAGTTTCCTCTTTTGTCAGCAGCTGTTAATTTTTCAAGCCCTTCACAGCAGAAAAGGTAGCAATAAACAACAGAATTTGCTTTTAAGACAATGTTTTCTTCATATATGCAGCGGACGGGAACCGGGATTTTTATATTATTTTGCGATGAAGAAAATGATTCAAGATATTTTTTTGATATATTCCATGCCAGTGCAGCTTTACTGTTTCCTGATGCTTTTTTTTCTTCTGCAAAATCAGAAAATTCTTTTTCAATTGAGCTGTATTCAGACTCGATGCAAATTATAAATGTCAGCTTCGGGAGAATCCAGAGAAGAAAAACAAAAATCAATACAGGAGCCAGACTTGTTTTTTTAAAGAAGAAGCGGTAGAGAAAGATGAATGATAAAATTGTCAGGGCAGTTATTTCAAGTAAGACTGCTGATGGCAAAATGTGTGAAATTCCATATATTATGCTGATGTGCCAGAGAAGAAACAGGGCGTATGCTGATACTGCAAAAACTGCCGCTGCCGCCGTTATGCAGGCTGCATATTTTTCTATCTGAGGATTTATCTTCATAAAGACCCGGTTTTTTAGTGATTTTTGTTTTACGAATCTTTATTCTTTGTATGGTTTTAATTATTTTCAGGTTTACAAAAGGGTTTTGTGTTTTTATTCTCTTTTTAAGTAGTTTCTTAAATCCTCAGGAATTTCTGTATGCTTATCTGCGACAGCCTGCTCAATCTCTTTTAGGTTTTTTAAAATCTCCTCCATGTGCTTCTCCTGGACTGAGAGTGCTGCAGAAAAGTATGAAGGAGGCTTACTGCCTTCATCGATGTCCTTTATCAGGTCTGTGAGATTGTTTTTTACAAGATTAACCGGATTTCTGATGCGAAGTGTTGCTTCACGAATATATGCAAGAAGGGTTGCCTCAGCCTCCTTAATGCGTGAGATGTCTATGAAGCTCTCGATAAAATATTCACCGTCGTCAGTCTTCATCAATGCAGCTGTTTTTAAAACCGGAATCTCACGGCCGTCCTTTGAAAGCGCCACACGTTCGGCATGATCAATTTTTAATCCCTTATCCTTTATCGGGCAGTTTCCTGCTTTTTCAGGGCAGATTAATTTATGGCAGACATGACCTGCAACTTCACTCTCCAAAAAGCCGGTAATTTTTAAGGCTTCAGGATTTATCGAGATTATTTTATTGTCCTCGGGATTTATCAGGACAATTCCTGCCTGCACATTCTCCCAGACTGCCCTGTAAAGCAGCTCTGATTCATTTATCTTTTTCTTCTGACTTTTAATTGTCATTGAAAGAAGAGCAGTTGCAGATGAAATTCCGATAAATACAATGCATCTTAAGATTGCTTCAAAGCATATTGCAAGATTATGGGAGCTTAGGATATATACACACAATAAGTAAAATGCACTTAGAAAAACTGAGTAGATGACTCCTTTTTTTGTAAACCAGTATGCTGCAAGAATTACCGGCAGATAATAGAAATGTGTAAAGACTACCTGGATGTTTATGGAAAGTGAAAAAAATGTAAAAACTGCGGCAAGTACTGTCAGAACTCCCAGAACCAATAGCTTTGCCGGCAGAGTCTGCAATTTTTCAGGCAGCGTTTTTTCCATAAAATGATATATCGCATCTGCTCTTTTTAATAGTTATTCATTGTTCTTAGAAAATATCTGTGAATAGTTTTTTTTAAAAAAGAAAAATTCCGGATTATTTTTATTATGCAGCTTTATTTAATCTTTAAATGATTCCAGTAAATTCATCATCGCCGTCATTTTTTTTAATTACTGCCGGAAATTTTTTCATTTTTAATCAGAAATGCCAGGACAAGGATTATGACTCCAACAATAAATGATCCCAAAAATGCAAGATCAAATCCGGCAGCGAGGACCTCAAGCTTAATATTTGCAGGGGCCTGCATCGTAACACCCCTGTATGATGCGACCTTTAAAATTCCTTCAATAAATATGAAATTGAATATGGCAATTCCTATTGTCATAGGCGCAAATCTCTCAAGGCTTGTCAGCCCTGAAACCATCCCGTGATATTTTTTATCAGCCATATTAAGAATCATATTCATGCCGGGTGTGACCATAAGGCCAAGGCCGAGGCCTATTAAGACAAGACAGGCTATTACAAACAATGCCCCCGTGTCAGTGTGAAGGTGCGTCATCATAAAATATCCGGCGGTTATTATGAGGGCTGCTGCAATGCATAGTAATTTTCCACCTGTCCTGTTGAAGAGGATTCCTGCAATAATTCCGGAAACCATCATTGCAAACGAAAGCGATGTCAGGATAAGGCCGGCGGCTGATGTATCGTAGCCGAGGACATACTGAAGATAAAAGGGCATAAGATAATTGACTCCTGCAAAACCCAGGAATAAAAGCGCTATTATCAGGTTTAAGTTTACAAAATTCAGATCTTTAAATAGCCTTATCTCCAGGAGAGGATCTTTTGCCCTCATTTCATTGCAGACAAAACCGCAGATTGCAATAAAGGCTATGGCAAAGAAGAGTATTATCTCAGGTGATGTCCATCCAAGACTCTGGCCTTCAGACACTGCAAACAAAAGCGCTGCAAGTCCTGTGAATATAAGTGCCGCTCCGTATTTGTCAAATCCTTTGAGGCTTTCTTTTCTCTTCGAAGAAGAAGACGGAATAACACCGGCGCCAAGAATGACAGCGGCAATTCCCACCGGGACGTTGATGAAAAAGATCCAGTGCCATGAGAGATACTGGGTTAAAAATCCTCCGACAGTAGGGCCGATTGCCATTCCAAGAGCGGCAACTGTCATTATAATCCCCATGGCCTTTCCTTTTTTCTCCGATGATATGTATGCTGCAACCATGGCAGGCGCAATGGCGGTGATCATTGCACCGCCTGCTCCCTGAAAAATTCTTGAGCCTATAAGCAGATAAAACGAATTAAAAAAATCAGGCAGGAAGCCGCATGCAAACGATCCTGCTGTAAAAACTACAAATCCTGTGAGGAATACCTTTTTAAAACCAATAATGTCAGATATTTTTCCAAATATTAATACACAGCCCGCCATTACAAGAAGGTAAGATGTCGCAACCCAGCTTACTGAAGAGGAAGAGAGATCAAAAGCCTCTGAGATTGAAGGAAGTGCAATATTTACGATAGTCCCGTCAAGAGAAGACATAAAAGATGCAAGAGATATTGCAATTATTAAAAGAATGTATTTGTCTTCTGATGAATTTTCAGCAGATTTACCCATGCGATAAGTTTATTGTGGCTTTTTTAAATAGATTTCTTATCCTAATGACTGCTTTTGATTATTATAAAGCTTAAATTTTTTTAAAAAAGGCAGTTTTTTTATTCATTCTCCTTTACTATCTCATCAACAAAAGAGCTTATTTGTGAGAGAAGGACAGGGTCAAGACCTCCGTCAACTGCGAGGAATGCACAGCTTTTATCCAGCTGTCTGATTTTGCTTGCGATAAGGTGAACGAACTGGGATATTTTTACCGGAGGAAGGTAAATGAGCATGGTACTTATTGAATCAACAAGAACTATCGTCTTTTTTCCTGCTGTTTTTTTAAGCATTTCAGAAAATGCAATGCTCAGGCCTGTCAGGTCTGCCGGATTATTTGTATTAATATGCCTTTCATCGGATTTTACAGACGCTGTGCCCATTGAATACCTTGATATTGCATCGATAAATAGTAAGTTTTCAGTTTTTATTTCATTCTGGCTGTATAGCTTTTCAAGAACTGATGCAGGAAAATTGGTTGTAACTACAATTGCAGCAAAGTCATATTTTTGTGCAAGCTTTATTATTTTTATATTGCTTTCCCTGACTTTAAGCGGGTTTATTATGCATAGAGCAATCTTTGAACTGTCTGTCTCATCAGATAAAAAATTCATCCGGTTACTCCTGTTCTGTTAAAAAATCCAAAAATTCTTTCGGCATATCTTTTTGCTTTTTGATAACTTCTGCCTTTAACTCTTTTACGTTTTCTATAATCTGCTCTGCACCTTTAATCTGCACGTTCAAAAGCATTTCGGCATCAGCCTGTGAAATTTTTCCCAAATGAAGCAGATTTTTAATGTCTGCGAGATTGTTTTCTATAATCTCAACAGGTTTTTCAAGACGCATTACGCTTTCTGTTGCAAAATACAAAAGTTCCCGTTCGGCTTTTCTGATTTCAGAGATATCGTTTGCGATAAAGGAATTTCCTATGACGACTTTTCTCTCATCAAACATCGGCTGAACACTTAATGAGACCTCTATTCTTTTGCCGGATTTGGCAACCATTATTGATTCAAATCTCGGGATTTTTTTACAGGACTTTATCTTCTCCTTTATCTCCTCATAATGAGGCATCCCTTCCTCAGTAATAAGGATTCTTACATTCTTTCCAATAATTTCTTCGGCAGTATAACCAAAAACCTCCTCTGCACCTAAATTCCAGTATTCAATTGTATCATCCAGATGAACGCCTGCTATCGCATCGGCTGTGTTCTCAACGATTCCTGAGAGATTTCTTCTTGCCGTATCAGCTGTGATGATGTCATCAATATCCCTGATAATATGAATCGCTCCCAAAATCTCATTTTTATCATCAGTGATTGGATCAACAGTCACCATTGACCATCTGTCAAAAATTTTTGCCTGATAAGTTTCTCTTTTCCCTGAACTCATAGATTTGACAAAGGGGCAGCCCTGTGTAAAATCTGTTAATTTGTGAACAACCTCATAACAGTGGCTGTGGACGATTTTTTCAACAGGCATCTTAAGAATTTCCCCGCATGCTCTGTTGCACAGCAGTATCTCCCCTTCCTTTGACAGAATGAAGAGAGGATCTGAAATTGCATCAAATATCATCTTTGACATAATGTCAGGAGAATTGTTCTGCCCATCACTCCAGACAGCAAGCTCTTTTGCATCCGGTATTTTAAACATCAGATATCCCACCGCTCATAACTTTCCTTATACACCTCATAGGTTTTAATTATGTCATTTCAGACATTGTTCTATAATCAGATGTGCAAAAAAAGATAATATTATCTGTTCATTTGAAAGATGAGTTATTCAGAAAATGCGCCGGCGGAAATGCAGCCGCATTTTTTTACTGAATATATCAGCAGAATTAATTCCGGGGATTCGCAGATTTTTATGAAGGCTGAAGATACAAATTATGTAAAGGCGTACATTCTTGTTGTATACTTCATTGTCGTCGGACTTTTGGCAGTATATTCATTTTCACCTTACAGCGGGGATGTCGGCTACATCCTTGCAAAACTTACACCCCATCTTGTCTACATCCCCCTTGTTCTGACAGCTTTGTGGTATCCGCAGCAGAAAAAAGCGCATATTCTGATATTCGCCTCAATATTTCTGATACTTGCAAGTGGTTTTATAGTCAGGGGATGGAGCCTTGACATTATTTTTACGATATTTACATCTTTTATCTATCTGTGGGTTTACTTTGCAATTCTCCTTGTGCCGGCCTGGAAAGCGCCAGTGGAGACTTTTAGCTCTGAGACAGAAGTGCTGGCAGATAAAAATAAAACTGAAGGAAAAATTTTTAAAAGCGCTGAAAAAACTGAACTGAAATCATTAACAGAGCAGGCGCCGCCGCAGCAATACGCTTCAAAATCAGTTGTTAAATCCTCATCTGATGAGGCGTCAGCAGAATTTTTGGATGTACCTTCTGAACAGATTATCGGTCTTATAGACTCACTAAAGATAAGAGACTTGGATATTGTCTCAAATACAACTCTTGCAATTAAAAAAATCGGCTCTCCCGCAGAGCCTCATTTAATAAATGCGCTTAAAAGCCCAAACCTTCCTGTAAGGGAAAATACGGCAAAAATTCTTGGGCAGATGAGATCATCAGACTCTGTATATGCGTTAATTGATGCGATGAATGATGAATCAAAGAAGATGCACAACGCAGCTGTTCAGGCCCTTGCAAATATCGGCGATCCTGCAGTAACCCCTCTTATTGAGTCACTCAGTGATGAAAGCTGGAGGATTCGTGCAGGAAGCTGTGCAGCTCTTCGAATAATTGGCATAAATGATGCAATCAGAATAATTTCTCCCCTGCTCTCGGATGAGAGCCATTATGTCAGAAAAGAGGCCGCAAAAACTCTTGGAAGGATTGGCAACAAATCGGCTGCCGATGCATTGTGCAGGGCAGTTAACGATGAGTCACGCGGAGTCAGGCTTGCAGCAGTAACTGCTCTTGGAAGGATAAGAAGTGAGGAGTCAGTAATACCTCTTTTCAACCGCTTCAGGTATGAAGGCGACTGCCAGGTAAGGGAAAGAATTGTCGGCGCTCTGGGTCAGATCGGAAGTGATTCTGCAGTGACTGCCTTAAAATATGCAGTGAAGGACTCTGATCCTGAAATCAGCCTCCTTGCAAAAGAGTATTTGTTCTGTTATAATCAGTCATTTAAGTGATTTTTTTTCAGGCTTTTTGTCTTCCACGGGTAAGGAACAATCATGAATATAATGAGTGCTCCGGCAATCGGGATTAAAAGCCATGTGAGCGCTTCAATTACAGATGATATATCAGCGATGTAGCCTGTTACTGCAACACCAAGCCCTCCGGCGCCCACACCCAGTCCAAGCATAAGGCCTGATACTGTTCCTGTTCCTGCCGGTGCAATCTCATGAGACATTGCAACGGTTACTGAAAATGTCGACCAGAGGAAGTATCCAAATACTATAAGGGATATGACCGATATCCAGCCGTCCGCTAAGATAAAGAGTATAAACGGCGGAATGGACGCGGCAAGCCCGAATAATGTGTACTCCTTTCTTCCGTATCTGTCTGATATTGTTGCGCCTGCAACCTGGCCGACGACTCCTGCAATCAGCATAAGTGATGTCAGGACATTTGCAGTTAAGAGATCAAATCCCTGTTCGGTAAGATATGTCGGAAGGTATGCGATTGATGCAAAGATGACCCATGAGCGAAGTGCCGAGGCAATCACAAGGAGTGTTATTGGAAGATATGGAAATCTTCTGCCTGTTTTATTCTTCTCCTCATTAATCTCCTCTTTATGTGTGTTGAAATTTTTCGGAAGCACTTTTATCAGAATAAGGGCCATTGCAAGTCCGGGGATAAACAGAAGGGAAAGACCGGCAAGTCCGTAAAATCCAACAGCAATGCCGACAAGAAGAGGGCCGAGTGCAAAGCCTAAGTTTCCGCCGACTACAAAATATGAGGTCAGCTTTCCCCTGTTTGATCCTTTTGCAAGACGGCTTACAAGGCCAAGAGCGCTTGGATGAAAAAAAGCATGGCCCAAAGCCGCACCTATTCCGAAGAGAAGTATCATCCAGTAGCTTCCCTGTACAAATCCGAGAAACGACATGAAAAAAGCGCAGAATAAAATTGAAACCGGCACAGGAATGCTTATTCCCTTATTGTCATAAAGCCACCCGATAAAGGGCTGGGTGAATGATGAGGTCAGATTATATACTGTAATCAAAAGTCCTGCCAGAAAATATGAATAGCCGTTCTGGAGGATTAAGAGCGGGAGTATCGCCGGAAGAACAGGCGAGTAGATGTCATTTACGACATGTGATGCGGAAAGCCCCAGTATCGAACGGGTATTGTCCTCCATAATATCACTTATAATTTTTCCATCCGCACTATTTCAACATCGATGTAAACACAATCTTTTGTGTGATGTGAAAATGTATTTTTTATCGGATAGCTGCATGCAAAAACATCAGTAATTTCGGCTGTGTTTTTGGTGTATGCTTTTAGAAACGGAAGTGTGCCCTTGTTGAAAACCGAGTAGACAACATCTGAACACCTAAGCGCCGCGTCAATGAAGGGTCTGTCTGCATGAGCATTCTGGGCGCCAAACGGGGGATTCATTACAACTGTGTCAAAGTGCCCGCACTCAAATGAACTTATGTCAGATGCAGTGAATTCAATATCAAGGCCAAGACTCTCTGCATTTTTGACTGCTATTTCAACAGCACTTTTGTCTATGTCGACTCCCTGCACAAATTCTGCGCCAAGAAGCTTTGCACCGCATGAAAGCACGCCTGTTCCGCACCCGGGGTCAAGGATTTTAAGCCCTGCAATATCCCCTTTTAGCATGGCATCAAAAAGAAGTCTTGCAGCGACAACCGCAGGTGTTTTGTACTGTTCAAGTGAACAGTCGGGCTTTTTAAAATCAATAAGCCCTTCAAGTTTTATCTCAAGAGTTCTTAATCTGATTTCAAAACACCTCAGGTTATTTCGTCAATTTCATAGTCTTCCCAGTCGCGGACACCGCAGATAATCTCAAATTCTGATGGTGAAAGCACAGGACGCGGGTACCTTGCCTGATCATCGTAAGCAAGCCTTGGGCATGCGGTGTTTACGTATGCATCAAATCCGAGATTTAGAAGTGCATCCGGAGTTATTTCACCAACAGATATCAGGTATGCCTTATCTGATAGTGAACAAAGCTTAAGGGCAAGATCATATCTTTTCTGCCCTGATTTTTTGCTTACCAGTATCCCGAATCTTTTTGCTTCTTTTGCCTTTTCCATTCTTGCAAAACGCTGTCGAAAGAGCTTGTCCGGGCTTACTTCCTCAGCGGTTTTCATAAATGGATCGAATGCAACAACTCTTGCACCGGTTGCAAGAGAAACACCGAGCGGATGAAAAACACCCGTTCCGATGAAGAGTATCTCATCACAGCCGGTGTTTCGTGCAGCCTCATAGCTGCATCCGAGAATCTGACCGGGGTTTGGGGTTCTGGTGCTGCCTTTTGCAATCACGCATGAGATTCCCTTTTCTTTTAGGAATTCTGATACTTTTTTTAGCTCATGGACATGCTGGATTGTTGATACAAGACCAATATTTCTGCTCTTAATTATGGGCAGGACTATTTCAAGAGACTCTGTGCCGATATCCTGCCTTATGAATTCATAGATGACATTCGGTGTTTCATCAACAGGTGCATGCCCTAAATGCACCAGAACATCGCAGCTTAAAAGAAGCTGTGTATCAAGGTCGCATGCACCCCAGCATGGATCGCCTGATATTATAACCAGATAGCCTCTTTTTTTCAGCTCATCCGCAAATTTCCAGGCTTCACGCTTTAAGCCTTCAGGAAACTGGAGTCCTACTTTCTTAGCGCCTGTTTTTTCAAGCCTTAAAAAAAGATCAGAACTTTGTATCTGTAACATTTACGCCTGATTCTGAGACCTCGATTTCGACAAGGTACTTATAGGGCCGCCCTATGTCGCATTCGCCTCTTTTGATTACCACAAGAACGTCTGCAACCTCTGCACCCTTGTCTGAAAGGCCTTTTAGTATTGCCTTCATTGTTCCGCCTGTTGAGAACACATCGTCAATTACTACAACCCTGTCCCCTTTTTCGATGCTGTTTAAGTAAAGCTCGCCCTTTGAATATCCTGTTGTCTGATGAAGGGCAACTTCGCCCGGGAGTTTGTATTCCCTTTTTCTGATTATTGTTAAGGGAATGTCAGTCATCATTGAGAGGGCAACTCCGATATGAATTCCCATTGCTTCTGCAACAACAATCTTGTTTACACCCTCCAAATCAAGTGCTCTAAGCATCAGGACTGCGACTTCTCTTAAAAGAGCAGGCTCAACAACCGGGACTCCGTCTGATATCGGGTGGATAAAGTAATTGTACTCTCCCCTTTTTACAATGGGGCATGTTATCAGGGAATTTATAAGTTTGTCAAACATTTTTGCACATCTTAATTTTTAACTCTTAAAATTTAATTCTTGATTTTTTAAATTTTAATTTAGTAAATTTTTTATTTTGCAGCTTCTGGTTTTATAAAATATAAATTCTGGTTTGGAATTTTTATTTTGCACTTTTTTTTAATTTACATTTCGCCTGCGGCTGTTAAAAATTCATCAATAGTCTCTTCTGTCACATGCGGCATGCATACTGTTCTCATGTGGCCATGGCGTGTCCTTGAAACCTGCCAGCCTTTCGGAGTTTTATCGCAGACAAAGGATGCAACATTAACAAGAGGCATTGCTGCGACAGGATATCCAAGCTCCTTCATACCGCATATTAATTTATTGTTGTTCTTCATGCAGCTTTTTACAACCTCTCTCATTCCGTCTTCGCCGAGATATTCAAGGACTGCAAACGCTGCAGCAACCGATCCTCCGGGCCTTGTTCCGCAGAGTGTACACTCTTTCTTGACAGTAAGATAAGGCGTGTCAACCTCTGTTGATGAAAAGACTGAGGAGTCGCGGACTAAAAGGCATCCTGCCGGAATAGTTGACATCCCCATTTTATGCGGATCGACCGACATGCTTGAAACTCCCTGCAGCTTAAAGTCAAAGTCAGGTTTTTTGTCAAGGAAAGGAAGGACAAGTCCTCCAAATGCTGCATCAACATGCAGAAAAATTTCCCTTTCAAGTGCAATCTCTGAAAGATGTGAGATGGGGTCAACAACGCCGTATTCGGTGGTTCCAGCAACTCCTACGAGGCAGACTGTGTTTTTATCTATATACTCCTCAATCTTTTCAGCGTCCATTCTGAAATTATCATCTGACGGGACTGACCTGAGCTCAAGAGAGAGTATCTCACATGCCTTTTCAAAGGAAAAATGTGCTGACTCCGGAACGATGACATTTGGCTTTTCTTTATCTGCAGTCTCCCTTGCAATCCTAAGTGCCTGAATGTTGGACTCTGTTCCGCCTGAAGTGCAGTATCCGCCTGCATTTTTATGGTGAAGAAGTGAGCCGAGCCTTTCTACAAGCAGGGCTTCAATAGAGGCTGTTCCCTTAAAAAGCCCGGGATCACCGAGATTTGTCTCTATAAACATGTTATGGGCGCGGACTGCCACAGGGTGCGGGATTGTGCACATTGAGCTTAGAACCTTATTGTATGCCCTGTCATTTTTCCTTGCTGAAGAAAGATATGAGAAGAGTTCTTCTTCAGAACAACCCTTTTTTTGCATTTAAAAGATCACTTGGGTGTTATTTGATTTTTTTATTTCCTGGCTGCATCGAGAATAATCTTCTTCTCTGTCCTTGCTGCGGTCTCACGTATTTTTGCGATTGCATCTATATTTGCAGATACACTTGTGATTCCTGTTTCAATCAGCCATTTGACCATCTCAGGATCTGATCCTGCCTGTCCGCATATTGAGCATTCAACACCGCCCTTTCTGCAGCGATCTATTGCGTATTTGATAAGCTTTAAGACAGCAGGGTGCTTTGGCCTGTACATGTCGGCGACGTTTTGGTTGTTTCTGTCGATTGCCAGGGTGTACTGGATAAGATCATTTGTTCCAAATGAAGCAAATTTAATCCCTGCGGCTATGAAGTCATCGATTAGAATAGCACTGCTTGGGATTTCAACCATTATTCCAAGTGTCCTGTTCTCAACATCAACGCCAAACTCCTTCATCATGTTTTTGGCGGCAGTAAACTCATCGGAGTGCCCGACAAGCGGAAACATTATTCCGAGATTGTCGTAGCCCTCGCTCCATAGCTTCCTGAATGCTTCAACCTGAAGCCTGAACTGTTCGGGGCTTTGCAGGTCGCGGCGGATGCCTCTCCATCCGAGCATCGGGTTATGCTCTTCAGGCTCATTTTCACCGCCCTTCATATTCCTGAATTCATCTGTCGGGGCATCAAGTGTCCTGACCCATACCGGCTTTCCGTTGAACTCATCCATTACCGTTTTAATTCCGGTATAAAGCTCATTTATGAATTCATCCTCTTTTTTATTGGCAATGTACCAGTTTGGTGTTTTTCCAAGTCCGAGGATTAAGTGCTCGATCCTTAAAAGGCCGACGCCGTCTGCGCCTGTTGCTGCGGCACGCTTTGCCGCTTCTGGAAGGGAGACATTGACCTTGATGCTTGTTGCAGTAATAACCGGCGCTGCAACAAATCCGCCGGCTGCCGCCTGCGGTGCCGAAGGCTCTGCGGCTCTTTTAACATCACCATCAAAGACAAGACCCTTCTCACCGTCAATTGTTACAATCTGACCGTCTTTTAATATTTGTGTGGCCTTTTTTGTTCCAACTGCGGCCGGTGTGCCAAGCTCACGTGATACAATTGCTGCATGGCATGTCATTCCGCCCTCATCAGTTATGATTGCGGCTGCCCTTCTCATTGCAGGAACCATATCAGGGTTTGTCATTTTGGCAACCATGATATTGCCTTCCTTTACTTTTGAAAGGTCTTTTACTGAATGGACTATTACAACAGCGCCTGTTGCAACTCCGGGGGATGCTCCCTGACCCTCAAGAAGAATATTGCCTTGTCCCTGCACTTTCTGAGCCTTGCCTGATGAATTGCTCTTTATTGTTGTAATCGGACGTGACTGAAGGATGTAGATTATATCTCCGACAATTCCCCATTCGAGATCCTGCGGGTTTTCATAGTGCTCTTCAGCAACTTTGGCGAATTTTGCAAGCTTTGTTATTTCCGAATCGGAGAGAACAGTTGCATCCTGTCTGTCCTTTGATACTGAAACCTCTTTTGTTCCGTTGTCGCCGTCAGGAATTATCTCAACAATCTTGTTTGCGATGTAGCGATCCACAATCCGCTTTGCCCTCTGGTCAAATACATAATTGTCAGGTGAAACAACTCCTGATACAACTGCCTCGCCAAGTCCCCAGGATGCTTCAATAATTGTAGTCGGCTCTCCTGTAACAGGGTGGGATGAGAACATAACACCTGCTTTTTCCGAGTAGACAAGTTTTTGGACGACTACTGCGATATCAACGCTTCTGTCGTCAAATCCCTGTTTTGAACGGTAATAGATTGCACGTGCACCATAAAGGGATGCCCAGCATTTCTGGATTGCAGTAAGAAGGTTCTTTTCGCCTTTTATGTTGAGGTATGTCTCCTGCTGTCCTGCAAAACTTGCATCAGGAAGATCTTCTGCTGTTGCGCTTGAGCGGACTGCAACGACAATGTTGTCCCCCATCTTCACATATGACTCGGATATATTCTTTTTAATGGAATCAGGGATTTTTACACTCAATACAAGCTTCATGACGTCCTGGGCGGTTGCCTCAAGAAGTTCTGCATCTTCAACATCAAGCCCTTCCAGTTTTTTGAAAAGCTTATCTTCAATTCCTGTTTCAATAAGGAACCGGCGGAAGGCCTGTGCTGTCACAACAAATGCAGGGGGGACCGGAAGTCCGACTGCTGTCATTTCCCCAAGTGAGGCTCCTTTACCTCCTACTGAAGGGATATCCTCTTTTTTTATTTCTGCAAGCCACAGAATGTCTGGCATTTTACTCATGCTAAAAATCCACCTGTCGTGTAAGTTGTGTAATATTTATTCCTGTGAGGCTAAATTATGTTTGCCAAAGAAGTCTGTCAGGATGAAATTGTTATTGCAGACATACGGTGTCCGGCAGGATGGATAAATTTTTTTCCAGGTTCATGAGCCTTATAAAAACAATCAATATACTGTACGCATAAAATAATACGGGGACTTTTAAGTGAGCTACAAAGTGCTTGTCAGCGACCCTCTTGCAGATGAGGGAGTGGATATCCTTCGCGGATTTTGCGAAGTTGATGTAAAGACCGGACTATCAGAGGACGAACTTGTCAAAATAATAGGTGAATATGACGGTCTTTTGGTAAGAAGCGGGACTGAAGTAACGGCAAAAGTAATCAATGCCGCGGGGAAACTCAAATTCATAGGCCGTGCCGGTGCGGGTGTCGACAATATCGATCTGGACCCTGCAACAAAGCGCGGAATAATTGTTGCAAATGCTCCGGCAGGCAACACACTTGCGGCATGTGAGCATACTCTTGCAATGATGGCCTCTCTTGCAAGAAATATACCTCAGGCAACGGCATCTGTTAAGAAGGGCGAATGGAAGCGCTCCAAATTTATGGGTGTTGAGTTAAACGAGAAGGTGCTTGGAATAGTCGGATTTGGAAGAATAGGCCAGGAGCTTGCGAAGCGTGCAAACGCCCTTGAGATGAAGGTTGTCGCATATGATCCGTATATCAACGCTGAAAGGGCAAAGGAGCTTGGTGTTGAGGTAATGACGCTTGAGCAGCTCTTCCCTGTTGCAGACTTTATTACAGTTCATACTCCCTTAATCAAAGAGACAAAGCATCTGATTAATACAAAAACAATTGCAACGATGAAGGACGGCGTCCGCATTATAAACTGTGCACGCGGCGGTATTATCAATGAGAATGATCTTTATGATGCAATTGTTTCAGGAAAGGTTGCAGGCGCAGCTATTGATGTGTACGAAGAGGAGCCGCCGGAGAACTCAAAGATAATTACACTGGATAATGTAATTACAACTCCGCATCTTGGCGCATCAACAGTCGAAGCGCAGCAGAATGTCTCTGTGTCAGTTGCAAAGCAGTGCATTGAGGTATTAAAGGGCGGTTCTGCGAAGTTTGTAGTAAATGCACCAATGGTTCCTCCTGATCAGCAGGAGAGAATTGAGCCTTTTGCAATACTTGCACAGAAGATGGGAAAACTTCTTATTCAGCTTGTCGAAGGAAGAATTGAGTCAGTTGAGATTGAATACGGCGGAAAGGCGGCAGACTTTGGGCATGCATCAAAATATGTAACACGCCTTGCCTTAAAGGGGCTTTTGGATCCTATTCTCCAGACGCCTGTAAATATTGTCAATGCAGAATTCGCTGCAACAGAGCGTGGGATCAGGGTTTCAGAGACCATCGCAAAAGAGTCGCTTGGTTTTACCAACTTAATAACAATTACAGTTAAGACTGATTTAATGACAGAGACTGTCAGCGGAAATGTGTCATCGCCTGAAAAGTTAAGAATTGTTAAGATTGGCGATTACATGACAGATATGACTCCCGGCGGAGATGTCATCATCTCCCGGCACCATGACAAACCCGGAGTTATCGGCAAATTTGCAACAATTACAGGAGAGCACAACATCAACATCGCAGGTATGCAGGTTGGAAGAAACAAGCCGGGTGAGGAGGCTGTCATGGTCTTAAATGTCGACTCCGCTGTTCCCCAGGAAGCAATGGATGAGATATTAAAGATTGACGGTGTTTTCACTGCAAAATATGCCAATATCTAAATAATCAATAATACTGTTTTTTTTTTAAACCGGTTCTTCTGGCAAATCTGATTTTTGCGGCCCTGAATTTAGGCTGAATAAATTTTTATTAATTTTTGCAGGGCTTTTTTTATTTTCACCTAACCGGATATTGATATTGAGCAACATAAGAGGGGGTGATTTTACATGATTGAGATGAATAATTTTCGCCGCTTATCAGATGAAGAGTATGAAAGAATTGTTATGATGTTTAGTTGCAGAAAATCCGATAAGCCCTTTAGATAAAAATATTTTTGGCAATTTTGCCGTATGAATCTGAAGGGTTAGTCATGTTGGGTATTTTCAGGTTCTCTTTAGAAGATGGCCGGGTATCATCCGGATGAATTTATTGTCTGCAAGGACATCCTGTTTGAAGATGGCCGTTTTTATACTGCCTGTGATTTTAGACAAAAAGATGAAATACTCTTTTTTTTTGGGTTTGAAGCCTTTTTTGTATGATGTTTTAAAATCTCATTTAGGATTGTCATATTATATAATAAACTGTATGTAGGTTTATGGATGCTGATCTGCAGTTTAATTTTTTATCTGACTAAAAAAAGAAATGTCTTGGAAAAATCTGATTTAGAGAAGGCAAAATGATAAAAACGATTGGGGTTTTGGATAGTTATAAGCATAAAAAGAGTTTAATTAGATGTTGAAATGAGAATAATCCCCTTTATTTCATTAATTGCGGCAATGCCCTCATTTTTTATGATGGTTCACAAAAGACTTTATGAAAATGATTCCGGGTCTCTTCCTGACGATTCCGTATTATCCCTTCTGTTAAAGGCAGAAAATTCATTTGACACACTTCTAAAAAATCTCTCGCTTCTTCTCGGGACATCAGTTCTTGGGATGATCTCTGATCCTCCTGATGCAGAAGAGAAGGCAGAAAAAATTTTTGGAGAATTTAAGGAGAGCTATGATACTTTTCTATCCGATTTCAGAATTTTTCTGGAATGCCTGAATATGCGAAAAGACACTTTTATGAATTATTTTGGAAGTGACTGGCTTAGGATTGAATCTTTAAAAAAAGCGTTTGAAAAGCCCGAGGTTGACTGGGAATTGCTATGTGAAAAAAGAGCACTCATTTGCGACAGTTCAGTTCTTAAAAATGAGCGAAAGTACAATTCAGTTATTTTTGGAAAACTTAAAGGCTTTTTGTCCTCTGAAGCGGGAGAATACGGATTTGAGCCGATGCTTTTATTCTCAGAATTTTCAGAAAGGGCGGGCTCAATAAATCCTGCTGCTGATTATTTGCTGAATCTTCTGTCATGCTCATGCAGCATCAGAAAAGATATGGAGGAATAGTATTCTGCTCCTCAAAGAAGCAGATAATTATCATTTGTTAATTTTTTTATTTTTAAGTCTTGCAAAAAAAGCCTGTGCTGATGCACCTTTGGTCAGGATAAAATTTTTAAGCCCGAATGTTCTTCCCTCAAAATTTTTTGAGACATCTTTTAAAAGGGTGGGAATGTTAAGACTCTGGGGGCAGGATTTTACGCATCTGCCACAGTTTCTGCACATTCCTGCATAGCTTTTGTCTCCAAGCATTCCTCCAAGACGGCTGATATAGTGAAATTTTGTTTTTAATTTACCGCCGAACATGAAGTAGGTGTTATAAAGTGAGAAGCACTCGGGAATATCAACGCCGAACGGGCAGGGCATGCAGTAGCGGCATCCTGTGCAGTTTATTTTCATGAGTTTCCTGTAAGCGTTTTTCACACGCTCAATCAGCAAAATCTCATCATCTGAAAGTGAATCAGAAAATGCCTCCGATGCGGTTTTTGCATTTTCATCAATCTGCTCTGTCTCATTCATTCCTGACAGTACTGATGTAACTTCGGGCCTGTTAAGGACCCATCGTAATGACCATTCAGCAGGTGTTCTTTTAATTTCTGATTCATTCCATATTTTTTCTATATCTTCCGGTATATTGGCAGCAAGATTTCCTCCCCTAAGGGGCTCCATTATAAAAACTGCGAGGTTTTTAGAGGCCGCATATAACAGGCCCTCTGTTCCGGCCTGATTGTTTTCATCAAGTATGTTGTATTGTATCTGGCAGAATTCCCAGGGGTATTCATCAACAATTCTTTTAAAAGAGCTTACATCACCGTGAAATGAAAAGCCTGCATTAATTATTCTGCCGGTTTTTTTTGCTGAATCCAAAAATTCACAAACACCAAGATTTTTCATTCTGTCCCATGATTCGCCTGCGATGCTGTGAATAAGGTAATAATCTATATGATCTGTCTGAAGCTTTTTGAGCTGTGAATTAAGGATTATGTCCATATCTTCGCGTGTTTTAACAGACCATGGCGGAAGCTTTGTTGCAATTTTAACTTTTTCCCGGTATCCTCCGCTGAGTGCTCTTCCAAGAAAAGGCTCACTTGCACCCATGTGATAGGGAACAGCTGTGTCAAAGTAGTTAATACCAATCTCAATTGCATGGTGAATCTGGTTTTGTGCTTTCTTCTCATCAATACGCCCGTTTTTCTGCGGGAGCCGCATACATCCGAATCCAAGTGCGGATATTTTGTCACCTGTTTTTGGAACTATTCTGTACTGCATGTAAAAACCTCGCCCTTTTTTTTAAGATGTTAATTTCCTGTAAAAATAAATATGTGTCTTTGTTTGAGCGGCATTAAAATGCACTTCTGCTGCGATTTATTTTTGTATAACCGCAATCATTTTTAATCTGCGGGGCTCAAAGATTAGAAACCGCAGGCGTTGTGAATATTTTGATGATTGATCCGGTACTTTTGAATTATGTGCTTTTGCCGCTGCTTATATTCTTTGCAAGGCTTGCAGATGTGTCATTTGGAACGCTTAGGATAATCTTCATCTCCCGCGGTCTTAAATATCTTGCTCCTGTGGTCGGCTTTTTTGAAATAAGCATATGGCTTGTTGCTATAAGCCAGGTATTAAAAGACGAAAGTCCCGGCTTTGCTTTTTTAGCATATGCTTTGGGTTTTTCCTGCGGAAATTACCTTGGTATTTTAATTGAGGAGAAGATGGCAATGGGAATTTCTGTTATCAGAATTATAACCCAGTATGATGCCACGCTTCTTATAGAAAGGCTCAAGCGGGGCGGATTTAGGACAACGACGATTGATGCCCAGGGGCAGCACGGGGATGTAAGCGTTATATTTACAGTTGTCAAGAGAAAAGAGATCCCGACAGTCCTTGGTCATGTGCACAAGTACAATCCTCATGCATTTTATACGATTGAGGATGTAAAAAATGCCGGAGGGAATATTTTTTCACCGTCTGTAAAGCCAAAAAGAGTTTTGGGCCGTATTTCAAGGAAGGGGAAATAATTTATTATGGATATCATATTTGATAAATACGAGGAAAATTCAGAAATTGCAAGAAAAGAAATAGAATTCACTCTCTCTTTTGAAGGTGCCATCCCATCGCAGGAGAGCATAAAAAAAGAGATATCGGTTTGTTATGGGGTGTCGCCTGATTTAATTGCGCTTGGCCGGCTTGGTGTTGTCAGGGGCCGCAAAAAAGCGAAAGGCAGGGCAAGAATCTATTCCGATACTGTTTTGCTAAAAAAATTTGAGAAGCATTAAAACTTTTATTTTTGAGGCATTTTTTTATCGCACCGGGTTGTGTGTCATTTTTTAAAGTCGGATCATAATATTTCATAAGATAAACTTATATATGGTTTATCAAAGTTTATCGCACATATGTAAATGCATGTTTGCAGTTTATTTTATATTCTGATCTATTCTCTCAAATGTCTCTCCTTATCTGAAATACTCGTCCGATTATGTTTTAACCGGGACAGTCATGTGGCGGGTAAAAGGCTCTTGGGGTCTGATGGCTGATTCATAATTTTTGTAATTTCTCTCCCCGGGGAATCAGATGCGTGTGAATCTGACTGCTCCTGATGTGGTGTTCATCGAAAAGTTTTGGTCGTAGCATTTCAGGACCTGACGGGATAATGGTGGGCGGGTAAAAGTTTTTTAAAAAAAAGCTGACTCTGGCTGATATAAAGTTTAAAAATTTGTAAAAATCTGCTGCTGACTTTGGGTTATCATTTTAGGGCAGTCGGTATGAGTTGTTTATTTTTGGCGTACTGCCTGTTTTTTTTGGTGGCGTGATTTTATTATGCTGTTATCCAGTTGTAGAGATAATCCCTGTTAGTGATGTTTTTTACTACTGTGTTGTATTTAAGATGCAGTTCTCTTAATTCCTCAGCGCTTTCATAATTTTTCCCTGCAATGTTATCGCTGATATCTGAGAGGTAATTTTGTATGAGTATATTTTCATCATATGATGTGTATGCTTCTCCACTGTTTGAAAATGGGATTATCAGGGGATTTTTTGAGTTAAATGGCCTGTTGTTCACTTCTTTTGGAACAATTCCGATGAGGCCGGTCTTTGTTGTTTCAATGAATATATAATCGTCATCTTTCTGTGAGCCGGTTGTGCCAAGAATCCCTGCTGCCACATGGTTTTCATCTTCAAAATACATCAGAATGGTGTCGTAGCCTTCTATTGCAAGAAGAGCTGCAAGCAGGATGCTTTTGTCATCGCAGTCTCCCTTCATCTCATAAATTGTTTCAACAGGATATTTGGGGGCAAGTCCTGCTGTTTCATAAGGTATGGACTGGACAAATGCTGTTATGAGGTCTGCGTATGCGTCACTGTCGAGGTTCTCTTCGTTTTTTATTTTTTGAAGCTCTGCTGTAATCTGGTGGTAGGTGGTGGAGCTGATGCTGTCTGTTGCAAGTGTAAGATAATATCCTGCTGCCCAGTCCTCCTTTTTGATATCTGATGTTTTTGCCCGGATGTTTTTGTCTGTTTTTTCTGCGGCGAGATATTCATTTTTGTCAATTGATAATTCAATTGTCCTCTCTTTTGAATTAAAGGTGAAATCGTGTGTTACTTTAATTATCTCTCCGGCTTTTTTTGGCGTTACTGCCTCCGGGTATTTAACGCCTGCCTCTTTTGCCTGAATGTCTATTAAATCTGTCTGGAATCTGTCTTTGTCAGCTGCTGTATCTGATGCCGCAGCTGATGCCTGAGCTGAAACAAAAAGCAAAAAAAGCGTAAAAACTAATGCTGCGATTTTAATTTTATCGGCGAACTCAGTTTTTGCGACCATTTCTTACTCCTCAGATATTTGCTGTGGATTTACCAAAGAGTATTTATGGTCCGTATTATATTAAATAATATCTTTAGTGATAATCACTAGTGATTCATAAGTCGGGTTATTGCATACAATATATGCTGCAATAGATCAACAAAAATTTTTAAAAACGTGAATATAGTTGTATTTTTAAATTTCAAAAGTTATTCTGAGCTTTTGCTTTTTTGATTGTTAAAAAAATTTGAAGAGATGTTTAAATTTCCTGAGGTTTTTAAGAAATCAGGCAGGCGGGCTCCGGGGAAAAAAGGGAATGAAGAAGAGCAAAAGCGTTTATGCATTCTTAAAATATTTCATGAATTATCTAAAATAAGCAATCATTTTTTTAAAAACGCTGAGGGGGAGATTTGAACTCCCGAGGGGCTTTCGCCCCACAGGCTTTCCAGGCCTGCGCCCTACCGGACTAGACTACCTCAGCATAAGAATAGTCGAGTTGCCTTACTTAATACAACTGTAAATCTATTAATTCTATCCTTTTGAAGCCATCAAAAAAAATTGCAGGAGTGACTTTTTCAGAGCAGCAATAGTTATTGCAAAAACCTCTGGCGCTGATAACAAAAATCTGTTAAAAAATTTAAGGATTGGGTCTGAAAAAAATTATTTTCTTGCCTTTTTGTATGGCTGAAAGCTGCTGCGGCTTTTTTTTGCAGAGTCTGACTCGCGGGTGAATTCCTGTTTTTTTGAAAATTTATCATCAGGAAGTCTTTTCATTTTGATTACTCTTCCGCCTGTTCTCTCTTCATCTGCGGACTTTGTGTAATCATGCTTTTTTGCTTTATACTCAGACTTTTGCGGCGGCTTTATTGTATTTGAAGGGCTTTTTTGTTTTCTGTAACCTGAATCATTGTCTTCATAGGATCTGGTTTCTGCTCTCCCCTCTGTCCTGGCAGGACCTGGTGTATTATTGTATTGCGGTTTTTTGAAATCCCTGTTTTTGTCCCTGTAATTTTTATCCCCTGAAAATGGCCTTTCAGACTGATCTTTGTCTCCAAAACTTCGCTTTGGCCATTTACTCTCATACTTTTTATCTGTGGGATAAGCTCTTTCTGATGTTTTTTTGTTTTTGTAAGGTTCTTCTGAATCAGAGCATTTTTCAGTTTTCTTCAGATAATATGGATTTTCAGAAAGTTTAACAATTTTAACGGGCTTCGCGGAATCCTGGTATCTCTCATTTTTGTCTTTTGAATATGGCTTTTTTGCCCTGCTCTCTGAGTCCGGATATACGGAGTGCTCAGTCTTTTTAGTATTTGAGTAGGGTTTTTTATACGGCTTTTTTTCTCCGGCAGGGGTGTTTTTCCTTTTGTAATCATCAGTTTTTTCTGTGTAATCTACTTTTTTTCTCCCGCTTTCGGATTTAAAAGGCTTATTGCCTGTCTGGTAATTTTTCATATCCTCACTTTTCCCTGTTTCATTAGTAAATAATATTGTGTCTGCTTCGTTATCAGACGTTTCTTTTTTATGTTCATGTGTTGTCCAGCCCTTTTCATATGTTCCTCTTTTCATTACAACTGCAAGGGGTGCTGCAACAAGGCCTGTGTCTCCGGGCTTGTATTCTTCAGATGATACAAGCGCTTTTCCAATGCAGACAAGCTCATTCTTCTCAGTCGTAATCGCGACAAGTGCATCACGCCTGTAATTCTCTCTTGCCAGAACACCGACGCCTGCAAGGGATGCACCGCAGCACAAAGCCTCAACAGCAGAATCTCTTATCCTAATTACAGGGACTTCTGAGATAAGCCTTTCAACAGGCAGAATCATCTTTTTCAAAGCCTCTGATTTTCCTTCCTGTGAGAAAACAAATGCGTCCTTTAAGTCCTGAAGGGTGCAGGTGTCAGGAATGCCAAGTGATCCCGATCTTGAGCGCCGAAGCTCCTCCATCTGTCCGCCGACACCCATTGAAAGAGCCATATGGGTGCATAAAGATCTGATATAAGTCCCTGCCTCGCACGAAACCCGCATCAGTACAAGACGCTGTGAGAAATCAAGTATATCGATATTATATATTGTCCTTATCCTGAGCTGGCGTCGGACTGCACTTCTTCTTGGGGGTCTTTGGTATATTTTTCCCCTGAACTCTTCGGCAGCCCTCATGACTTCATCTTCGGAGACGTCACCGTGAAGCCTTAAAACTGCGATATATTCCTTCCTGTGCTTTAGAATTACGGGTGCAAGCCGGACTGCACGGCCAAGCATTATTATAAGAACGCCTGAAACCATCGGATCAAGAGTTCCGCCGTGGCCTATCCGGACATCACCGCCTAAAATCTCTTTTACCCAGGCGGTCACCTGGTGGCTTGAAGGCCCCTGCGTTTTGTCAACTGCAATTATGCCGCATTCCAAAAGATCTTTTATTTCCGGGTCTGTTATTGCTTCACTCATAATTTTTTTTAAAAAAATTGTCCTTTTTTTCTATGCTCATTAATTTTTTTGCTATTATCTGCTTTTTATGTATTCATTAAGGGCAATAAGTGTGCCCTCCAAAGAGCCGTCACCAGTAACCAAAGGCTTTACTCCGCCCTGAATCATTCTCTGTGCGGTTACATCTCCGATAGCAACAGGAATAATTCCATCTTTTCTCTCCCACACTGAATATGTAAATGAGTTGGCGCTTGTAAACAATATAGCCTCACATTCATCAAGTGCGAGCTTTTCATTTGAAGGCAGAAGTGCATATACAGGAACTTCTATGCAGATTCCTCCGCTCTCCTCAATTGCACTGATAAGTCCCGGGTTTGGAACGTCTGCCCTTGGAATTCCAATTTTTTTCCCGTAAATCCATTTGCCAAGATATGGTACGAAATCCCGTGAATAAAATGCAGGCAGGGTTTCACAGTCAATGCCCAGGTCTTTAAGTGTTTTTGCAGTCTGCGGACCGATTGCAACAACTCTCGGCCACTTCTGAAGAAGAGGGCCTACTGCCTCTGCCGGAAGAGCGCTTGTGAAAAATAAGCAGTCAAACTCATTTTTGTTTACTCTTTCGGCAAATTCGACAACTTTGTCTGTATATACAAAGGCTTTCATTGGTGAAACTATCCGGCATTCGTGTCCGTATTTTTTGCAGAGCATGTCATCCTTTCCGGCTTTCTCCTTAAGGCGGGTTACTGCAATTATCATTGGAGATGAATATGTCGGGAATTGAAGATAAATGATGATGCTGAAAAAAAAGAAACGCATTTAAAAATCTCTATATTGAATATGCAATATATCGGGATATATTAATGATAGAGATTATTTTCTGCCTCTTCATCGGGATTGTTCTTGGGACAATAAGCGGCCTTGTTCCGGCAGTCCACTCTAATACTATGGCAGGAATACTTCTTTTTGCAGAAACCGGCTTTCTTGCAGCATTTGGTGAAACTGCAATGGCGGTGTCTCTTATAGCGGCATTAATAGTTCACACATTTCTTGATATTGTTCCCGGAACTTTTTTTGGAATTCCTGATGCTGATACGGCACTTTCTGTTCTTCCTGCACACAGACTGTGCCTTTTGGGATGCGGAGAGGAGGCGGTAAGGCTTTCAGCGCTTGGAAGCGCTTACGGATCAGTATTCGGCTTATTGATATTCATTATTTTTATTACAGCTCTTCCTTTGATTCAGAATTTTATTGACTGGTGGGTCGGGATAATCTTAATAGCCGTTGCGGGAGTTTTGATAGTATATTCTGAATCTCCCGAATGGTCATTTGCTGTTTTTATAACATCCGGAATTCTCGGGATATTTGCTTTTGAATACTCGTGGCTGTGCACCGGCTTTGCTTTAGGTTCATCAGTGCTGATGCCCCTTCTCGCCGGCCTTTTTGGCATATCTGTCCTTTTGGTCTCATCGGATGGGAAGATGCCGCAGCAGAGATATGTTGGAATCAAAACCGAAAGAAAAGAGATTATGAGGTGCAGTCTTGCCGGTGCGGCTGCAGGCTCTGCTGTCGGCTGGCTTCCCGGGCTTTCAAATGCATCGGCTAATGCTGTTTTGGCATCATTTATTAATTCAGGCAGGGATGATGCCGATGATGAGGGGAGAGGATTTATAATTGCCACAAGTGCGGCAAATACGGCCAACGCATTTATCTCGATTGCGGCATTTTATGCTGTTTTTAGAATGAGAAACGGCGTTATGACTGCATATTCACATCTCGAAAATCTCCCCCCAGTTGCATTTGTACTAACTGCAGCTTTTTGTGCTGCCGCGGCCGGATTTGTTTTAACAATTATGTTTTCACGTTCCGGCAGATTATTTGCAGGAATGAATGTGAAAAAATTAAGCGTGTCTGTAATTGCATTCATTGTTGCAATGACTTTTTTCTTTACTGGATTTTTCGGGCTGCTGATTCTTGTTCTTGCAGCATTAACAGGTCTTATTCCGGGTATTGTAAATATCAGGAGAGTTCCCTGCATGGGTGCAGTGATGCTTCCGGTAATTTTATGGTCATTTTCAATACTTTGATTAAAGAAAACTTTTATTAAAGAAAACTTTTGATGAAAAAAAAGAAGATAATTTTTTTTATACTTTTTTTATTTACAAAATTTATCTGCATTTGGTTGTGTCCGGCCGTTTTATAGCCCTGAAAAAAAGATTTTTAATTTAGGATGTGAACAAAAATCCCATGTAGACAAAGTATGCTGCAATAAGAATAACTGCAGTAACACGTGTGCTCTTCTCATTTCCGGCAAAGAGGAGAAGGCCTCCTGCGGTAAATCCGCACATTATCAGGACATCTGAATATGACGGGATTAATACCGGTGTCAGAACAGCGCCGACTCCCAGGACAAAGAGGAGGTTGAATATATTGCTTCCAAAGAGATTTCCAATTGAAATTCCTCCCTGATTTTTAAGTATTGCAACAAGTGATGTCATAAGCTCCGGAAGTGAAGTTCCGACAGCAACCATTGACATGCCTATAATAAATGAAGGAATGCCAAAGAATGCGGCTATTGCAACAGAGCTGTTTAAGAGAAACTGTGATCCAATGACAACGCCCAAAAGGCCGCCTGCGATGTATGCATAATCCCGCCTTCCGTGTGATTCTATTCTCTCTTCATCTTCTGATGCGCCGCTCTTCCACAGATATATGACTATTGCTGCAAATACTGCCAGAAATATAATCCCTGAAAAAAATCCGATTGTTCCCATTACAGCAAATGCCGCAAAAATAATTGTGGCGGCAACCATGAGGTATGCATCATTGCCAAGACCCAGAGGTCCTTTTTTTGTTATGGTGTCATGAATAATTCCCGGTTTTATAAGTGCGCATAATGCCAGAACAAGAGCAATATTGGCAATGTTGCTCCCGATAATATTTCCTGTCGCAATTCCCTGATCGCCTGAGAGGAGTGCATTTATGCTTACTCCGAATTCGGGAAGCGATGTTCCGAATGCAATTACTGTAAGGCCGATTGTTGTGGGCGAAACGCCGTATCTTACAGCAAGGCCTCCTCCTCCCTCAACAAAATAATCGGCACCTTTTACCAAAAGCAAAAGGCCCGCCAGAAAGAGAATTATTGTAATTATCATTTTTTTCAACCCTGCAGATTAGCAATTATACCTGTGGTCTGTCTGTATAATTTACGGGCAGAATTATAATATATTTCCCTGATGCTTATTTTTCATAATCTGGACAGTTCAAAAACGGATTGCTGATATAATCAGCATCCTGAGATCTGTGAACATTTAATGCCGGATTGATGACAAAACAGATAGAAGTTATGCAGTACTGGTTTGGGGACGTAAATTCTGACGGCACATGTGTCCCGTTTATTGGTGAGTTAAGCGATTATGCAGCCCGGCTGCACGATATCGATATTGATATTGATAATTTTTCTTTGGTTTTTCCTGAAGATGCGGTAAAGTGCGGTGCAGCGAAAAGCAGGGAAGAATATCTTGAAAAATTAAGGATGCTTTGCATATATCTTGCAGAGGAGAAGATAAAATCGCATTATACAAAAGGCGACATCGAGCTTGTTCAGATGGTCAGAATGCTTGATGAGATGGATAATGTGATAAATCTCCTGATAGAGCGTGCAGCCGAATGGTATCTGGTTCAAAACCCAAAATTTTCAAGAAAATACAAATCAGTAAGCGCAAAAAAGATGGTTGTCATAATCAGGCGTGAGAAGAATTCTCTTGGAAGGATAGGATATGAAATCGACCGGCTTTCGTCAGAAAGAACACGTCTTATGAAAGAGATCTCTGATCGTGCCGATATAATTGCTCCAAACTGCAGCGCACTTATAGGGGGTCTTGTTGCGGCAAGGCTTATTTCAAGAGCAGGAAGCCTTTTGCAGCTGTCAAGGATGCCTGCATCCGCAGTTCAGGTTCTTGGTGCTGAAAGCGCTTTATTTACACATCTTCGCGGCAAAACCCCGCCTCCTAAGCATGGCATAATATTTCAGCACCGGAGGATTCATAACTCAAAGCAAAAGGTCAGGGGGAAAGTTTCCCGTGTTCTTGGCGCAAAACTTGCAATTGCGGCAAAACTTGATTATTTCAGGGGTGAGCCGGACTCAGACTTCATCGAAAATGCACAGAGGCGTATAGACTTTGTCTT
The DNA here is from genome assembly GCA_023396365.1 of Methanobacteriota archaeon. Taxonomy (GTDB): domain Archaea; phylum Halobacteriota; class Methanomicrobia; order Methanomicrobiales; family Methanomicrobiaceae; genus Methanomicrobium. The sequence continues at coordinate 616 of JAEWWL010000004.1, read as the reverse complement.
CGCACTTGGTGAGGGTGATAAAAAATGATACGAATCGAAGGAGTTCTTGTTTCAAAAGGTCAGGGCGGTGTATACGGCGAGAAGATGATGAAGGGATTTCGTGTATGGGATCCATACAGGAGCAAATTTTCTGCCCTTGCAATGAAAAAGCCTGAAACTGATTTGAAAGAGGATTTAAAGGTGCTTTATCTTGGCGCTGCAAACGGAACAACAGTCTCGCATTTTGCGGATTATGTGGACTCTGTCTACGCTGTTGAGTTTGCACCGCGGCCAATGCAGGATTTAATCGAAGTATCCCGCAGGAGAAAAAATATAATTCCTATAATGGGGGATGCAGCAAATCCGCGTGAGTATGCACCTCTGGTTGAGCCGGTAGATCTGATTTATCAGGATGTCGCCCAGCCTAACCAGGCTGAGATTGCTGTCATGAATCTTTTTTTCTTAAAGAGCGGCGGAACTTTAATTCTAATGCTCAAGACAAGAAGCGTTGATGTGACAACAGATCCGAAGACTGTTTTTACAGATACCTTAAAAGAGCTTGAAGAATCAGGACTCAATGTTCTTGATGCATGCTGGCTTGAGCCTTATCATCACGATCATGCCTGCATAATATGCA
>JAEWWL010000005.1 GCA_023396365.1 Methanobacteriota archaeon | reverse complement strand
ATGAGATGGTTAAAGGACGATGAGAAGTAAAAACCAAAAATCACATTTTATACAAAGCCGAAAGCTCTCAAAAAAAATATAAAAACAGAATGCACCGATCGGGAATTGAACCCGGGCTATTGGCTTGGAAGGCCAAAGTCATACCACTAGACCATCGGTGCAAATTACACTAAAGCATCTCAATGCTTGTGCCATACTATTTTGCTGTTTCTTCTTATTAAAAATATTGATTCCATTCTTGTATAGAACAGGGATTATATCAAAAATTATAAAAAAAAGCTTTTAATTTTTCTGATTCTTGATCTGTTAATTAGTATCCGCGAATCTCGGCCTCTATAATCTCAAGGGCTGCAACACGTCTTTCAAGCGAGGGGTGTGTAGCCAAAAGCTCAGTTAAGCTCTTTCCGGAGATGGCCGGAATGATGAAGAATGCATTTGCACCCTCAATCTCCTGCTTCTTCTGCGGCGGAACATAATCCATCCTGCCGCTGATTTTCTTTAGCGCCGAGATTAAGGCTTTTGGATTTCCTGTAATCATAGCACTGCCCCTGTCGGCTGCAAACTCACGATAACGTGAGAGAAGAAGCATAAGAAGTGTTGCGACAATCCACACAAATATTGATACAATCCAGATTACAATCCATGCACCATTGTTGTTCCTTCCGTCAAAAAGATTCATAATAAGTGCATTCTGCATTATCATCGAAGCAATCATTGCAATAAAACTTGCAACAGTCATTGTAAGAATATCGCGATTCTTGACGTGAGAAAGCTCATGTGCCAAAACAGCCTCAAGCTCCTCACGGTTTAAGGTATGCATAATAGAATCGGTTACTGCAACAACAGCATGGCTTGGGCTTCTTCCTGTCGCAAAAGCATTAGGTACAGGAGAGGGCATAACAGCGACCCTCGGCTTTGGAAGTCCTGCCTCCCTGCAGAGCTTTTCAACCATCATATGAAGTTCGGGGTATTCATCCTCTGCAACAATCCTTGCACGGGTGCTTGCAAGGACGAGCTTATCCGAGAAGAAATACTGTGCAAATGCAAACAGAAATGCAAATGCAATCAGGAATATGAAATATCCCGGGAAAAAGAAATTAATGACGCCTATAAAGAACAGGTAAACTGCCAGTATTAATATCCAGGTCAGAAAGACCCGGCCTGTCAGCCCCCAGTCCCTCTTCCATTTGCCTATCATGATACCTATATTATTAGACAAACATTGCTTATATATATCCTGCCACCGGCAAAGTTTAAGAGCAAAAACTGTACAAAAGGGAAATTCAATCAGTTAAATTATACCTAAAAAGACCAAATAAATTCAGAAGGAAAATAAAATGAAACTTGACGAGGTTACAATAAGCAGGGCAATCTTATCAGAGCAGAGCAGAATAATGTCTGATTACTTTGACATCGACTGTGCAATTGTCGGCGCCGGGCCGTCAGGGCTTGCATGTGCAGCACTGCTTGCAGAAGACGGAATAAAAGTGGCACTTATCGAAAAAAAACTCTCCATAGGCGGAGGGATGTGGGGCGGAGGGATGATGTTTCCAAGAATTGTTGTCCAGGAGGAGGCAGTCCGACTTCTTGACCGGTTCAATATCAGGTACAGAGAATATGAAAAAGGATACTATGTCGCATCATCCGTTGAATCTGTCGCAAAAATCCTCTCTGCCGCATGCGATGCCGGAGCAGAGGTCTTTAATCTTACAAGCGTTGAAGATGTCGTAATAAAGGAGAAAAATTGTGTTGAAGGGCTTGTCATAAACTGGACAGCTGTCGGGATGTCTCACCTTCACATAGACCCGCTTACAGTCCGCTCAAAAATAACAGTGGATGCAACCGGCCATGACTCTGTTGTCGCACACATGGTCAGAAACAAAGGAGGCAGCCTTGAGATAAAGGGCGAAGGCTTCATGTGGGCGGAAAAGGCCGAATCTAACATTCTAAATCACACAAAAGAAGTATTCCCCGGATTAATCGTCTGCGGAATGGCAGCAAATGCTGTAGGCGGCGAAAACAGAATGGGCCCTGTCTTTGGAGGAATGCTCCTTTCCGGTGAAAAGGCTGCGATGCTTGCCAAAGAAAAGCTCGGCATAAAATAATAATCTCCAAAAAGAATTAATTTTTTTGCCCTGAACTATAAATCGAAATATTTTATACTTATATTCCAGACAATTCATACATGGAGGAGAACGGGCAGCCTGAAGAAATCGGCGACGTAGCTTACGGAATCTTTGAGATAATCCTCAACAAAGAGCTAAAACGGCGCGGCAGGTATCTTTTTGAGCGTGTGGACGATAAAGAAGATTTCCTGAAGGATTTTGAGAGCATCTTTTCTGAATTTTCAAAAGACTATGGCATGCTTTCCGATGCCCTTCTTGAAGATTTTGACTCGCCGGAAGAGATTTACAAGAAAATCTGCGAGGGCGAGGGCGTGATTCCTTCAAAAACAACACGGATGTACTGGATAGTGCAGGACGCGCCCGGATTTGCTGCAAGCCCGGACGATGAGGAAAAAGGGGGAAAGTGGCTTGTTTTTACAGAAAAAGAGAGCGCAGATGATCTCTGGGCCAGGATCAGGGATGCAACTGTAAACAACAAACTAGGACTTTCAGCAAAGGTCTCAACTGCAAAGCACAATCCTGAATCAAGAGATGAAAGAGCTGTAATCTATGTCAACACCCGCGACTGGGAGGACAAAGACGATGTCATGAGAGTGCGTGAAGTCCTAAAAGAGCTTGGTGTCGAGCAGCGCATAGGATACAAGAGAAACATTGAGACATATCAGGGTGAATATTCTGAGGGCGGAAGAAAAGTTACCTACTACAGCGCCTAATCCTGATTTTTCAATATGAAAAAACCTGATGTCACTAAAAAATTAATAACAACTGCTCTTTTTAAAAAAAGCTATTTATGGCGTTTTTAAATTTTCGCCATGAATGCCTTGTTTAATATCTGACCGAAAAAATCCGGACAGAAAAAAATAAAAATTATGCTTTTCTTTCCTTGTTCTTCGGTCTGAGATTATCAGAACCGCATTTGCGGCATGCTGTTGCACGCTTTGCGTTTCTTGCATTGCATTTCATGCATACCTGCACATCAAGGAGCCTTGCTTCTGCCTCTGGAAATCTTGCCATATTTGTATACCCCTGATAATTTAACTTCAGTTCTATATACAACGATGTCTGCGGTATTAACATTTTTGGATATAAATAGCAAAACCATCAGCACATTCAGAAAAAAAATAAATTATAAATCTGATTCAGGCCCGGTTTATCAAAAACCAGTCCTTAAATGAGGACAGCGCACGGCCCCTGTGCGATATCAATGATTTTTCTGAGATGTCAGTCTCTGCAAAAGTCCGCCCCGCGACCTCAAAAATCGGATCATAGCCAAAACCAAAGGACCCTCTTGGTGCGTCTGCAACAAATCCGTCAATTCTTCCCTTAAAGACAAAGACGCCTTCGCTGTCGGCATATGCAATAGCGGTCTCAAAATATGCATTCCTGTTTTTTTCCCCCTCCATAAGCCTCAAAACTCCGTCCATGCCGATGGTGTCAAGAACATATGCCGCATATGCGCCCGGAAACCCGGAAAGGGCTTCTATAAAAAAGCCGGTGTCATCGACAATCAAAGGCTCCTTTAGTCTTTCGTATGCCAGAACAGCTTTGCCCTTTGCAATCTCTCCGGGGTCATTACTCTTCATCTCCAAAAGATCCATCTTTACATGCAGCACTTTCGCAATTCCGGAGAAGTAAGAAGAAGCCTCAGCTGCCTTGCCTTCATTTCCGGTGACAACTGTTATCGTAAACATAAAAAACCTCTTTTTAAAATTGGTTATGGCTTAATAAATATCCTGCCAGGATATTTATGCCAATACTCCCTTTGCCTTCTTTTCATGCTTTAAGAGGACAGAGAGATAAACTCCTGCCCAGATATATCCCAAAAGGCCTCCGCAAATATCGCCAAGGACAATACCGTACCATACTCCGTACTGCCCCATTCCCAAAACAACACCCAGAACATAGGCAAACACTACAATGAAAACAAGATTTCTGAAGACATTTATTATAAAAGAAGTCATCCCCTTGCCGGTACCTTGAAAGAGCGCTGATGCCATCATTCCAAGAGCTGCAAACGGATAGAATAAGCACATCGTCTGGAGAAATGCAATGAAATACGGCAGAAGCGGAGCACTCTCAGGCGTATATGTGAATGCCAGTGATATCTGCGGCGCAAATATCCATGAAACAGCGGCAGTTACAAGACTTATCAGTATTCCTATCTTAACCGAATAATTCAGAATTTCCTTTAGGTTTTCAAACTTTCTTGCACCAAAATTTGCACCGGTGACAGATATTGCCGCAACCGAAACTGAGGCTATCGGAATTATGGCAAACATAACTACACGCCACCCTGCCGTGTATACTGCAACAGCATCATTTCCGGAAACATCAACAAGAATTAAATTGATAATCAGAAGCGATATTGCCATTAGGAAAAATTCCAGACTTGCTGGAATTCCGACACTAAAAATATCATTTAGTATTCTCCTGCTGAAGCGGTAATTTTTAAGCCTTATTGATAAATACATGTCCCTTTTGACAAAGAACCAGTATAACATGATAATTGTTACAATAGCAACAGATATGAGTGTCGCCCATGCAGCGCCTGCAATCCCCCATCCCATCCAGTAGATCATTACCGGGTCCAGAATAATGTTTATGACAGCTGACAGTGCCATTGCATACATCGGCTTTTTGGCATCACCTTCTGCTCTTAATATTGAATAGCCAATATTCGTAAAGAGAAACAAAATTGTCCCTGCCAGAAGTATCTGCCCGTATATAACCGCAAGGCCGGTTGCACTTCCTGCCCCGATTGCTGTCATTATATCTTCAAGGAATATTATCAGGGGAATTGTTATTGCTGCAGAGACAACAACAGTCATAATAAGAGAGTGAACAGCGGCATTATTCGCCCCTTCCCTGTTCTTTGCCCCAATCATTCGCGATATTGCTGAATTTACACCTGCCCCCAGACCGTTTCCGATACCGATAAGGACCATAAATACCGGAACAATAAAACCAATCGCCGCAAGTGAATCCTGGCCAAGTCCTGCAACCCAGATGGCGTCAACAAGGTTATAGACTGACATTATGAGCATTGAGAGGATCATCGGCACGGAAAGTCTTAGGATTGCTTTTTTAGGGTCCCCTGTTAGAAGAGTCACCCCCTGCGTCATTCCTTCTTCAAAATAATCATCTGCATCAGATGGTGTTTTCGATTTTAAATTTACCATATTTTCTTTCGTATTGTCCTTCATATAAACACTCTCTATTTAAATTAATGGTGTTTCGGGCACAAAAAGCAAAAAGCCACAGGCTGGATGAATTACACAGCCTTTTTGCAAAAAAACGTATTGAAAAAGCCGCTGATTTATTTTCAGGTTTTTCCGGAGGTGATCTGACTTTTTTTAATACTGCAAAAAAATTCAGGACTTAATGCTGCTTTCAAATGCCCGGATTTTTTTTCCGGCGGACTTAATATTTATGCAAATCAAAGGCAATAAATTTTACAATCACAGAGGTTAAACGAAGGTGAGGAAATAACAGGCAATATCTCAAAAGATGAACTTTCCAAAATTTATGAAGAAAGTAAAGAGTTTCTTTCGCAAAGAGGGGCATTCATATCAGATTTTAAATCTGTACCATATGGAATTCAGTTCAGAATAAGCTTCAGAGGAAAAACCGATCTTCTAAGAATATACAGAAATAATAAAGGCAAAATAACATATGACTTCTCTCAGTTTAAAAATGAAGAAAACAAAATTTTCATGCAGGAAATAATTCAGGAAAATGCCAAAACACAGAAAGAAGGTATAAAGGCAAATAAGATTTTTGGAATAAAAAAACCATCTGACAAATTTTATTCTGCTTTATTGCCTAAAGACAAAAAAGACACAGATGTTCTAAAAAATATTACATATCCTGTTATAGGGACAGATGAATCAGGAAAAGGTGACTATTTCGGGCCTCTTGTTGCCGCCGGATTCTACGCTGAGGAAAGCTCACTAAAATTTTTAAAAGAAGCAGGTGTTGCTGACAGCAAACTACTGACAGACTCACAGGTAAGGGCTGCCGCAAAAAAAATCAGGGAAAATTTTCCTGACAGCTATTCAATAATTGAAATTTCACCTGAAAAATACAACCGCCTTTATGAAGAGCTCAGAAAAGAGAAAAAAAATTTAAACTCCCTCCTGGCATGGGCGCATGCAAAGGCAATCGAGGAGCTTTTAAAAAAGCATGAGTGCATAACCGCAGTTTCTGACAGATTCGGAGATGAAAAATACATACTTTCAAAGCTTGGGGAGAAGGGCAGAAAAATAAATCTGATACAGGAGACAAAAGCCGAGAGAAACCCCGCTGTTGCAGCCGCATCAGTTCTTGCAAGAGACCGATTTCTTGATAAATTAAAAGTGCTTTCAAAAGAGGCAGAGATGACTCTTCCCAAGGGTGCATCAAAGACCGTTATTTATGCAGGAGCAGAAATTGTCAGGCTAAAAGGAGAGGAAGAATTAAAAAAATATGCAAAAATTCATTTCAGGACAACTGCCGAGATTCTAAATAAATGAAGAAAACATAATCCATTTTTAAAAAAACATAACAGTCTGCAAAGAAACCAGGCAGGCAGTTTTAAAATTTTAATCTATTCAAACTCAGCCTTAAGCTCCGAAATATACTCATTATCCATCTCATCCCTGAGAAGATAATATAAAACCCTGTCGTAAAATGCCCCGTTATGATTCCAGTATTTTTTCTGTACACACTCTCTTGTAAACCCGCACTTCTCCATAATTTTGTATGAACCTGGATTTTCAGTGATACAGTCCCCGTTAAGCCTGTATCCGCCGGCGATGTAAAACGCATAATAAATTAAAAACCGGCAGGCTTCAGTCCCAAATCCCCGTCTCCAGCAGATATTATCAAGCTGATATCCGATAATATATGAGCCTTCGCAGAATTCAACCGGCAGCAGTGCACACTGACCGACAAAAAAACCGGATCTCTTATCTTTTATTGTAAACACAGGAGTCTTTGGAAGCCTTTTTTCCAAAAGATCGCTTTTTATGGAGGCTATTATTGGCTCAAAATATTTTTTCGTGGCTTCGTGGGAGTTCGGACCGAAAAAAAGCCATCTGCAGACAGAATCCTTCTCAAGCATACTGCATACGTAAAACAGATCGCTTTTTGACATATAGGAAAAAAGCAGATTATGCCCGGAGTATTCTGTTTTCATATTTGATCAGTCTCTATTTAGATAAATATCAGCTATATGACTTAAATCAGGTGCATTTGCCATTTAAAAAAATTCAGAACCAACACCAATGCTTCGATATTTAAAAAGAGAACATATTCTGCACAAATAAAATGTCTGAACTTTTAAAAAAAACCTTTATAAGTAATTTTTTCCCGGTCCTGGGAGGAGAGAAAAGAACCCGGATAAAATCCATATTAAATATTCAACTGAAATTTAAATGGCAACAGCGTCCGGAGAAGATAAGAGATCTCCTCCGGCATCTCCTGCGGCCTGAATTTTTTTTAAAAATTTACTTTCTGCCTTTCTGGGCCTGACCCTTCTGGGCTGCTGCCGGTGCAGCTTCTTTTGCTTTAACTTCCGTCTTTACGTTTTTTCCTTCTGATTTCTGGTTTTTTGCCATATGATATCATACTCAGATTAAGTATATACGGCTTTTGCATATCAAAGGAATAATAAAAGAATATTTTGGCGCTAAAATTTTATGAAACTCAAGTATTGACGTTGTTTTTCAAAAAATATGAGATTAATTCAGTGAAGGTATCTGCCCCTCTGTTTTATCTCCAAAACCCGCTCCAATACAGAATCAGCATCACGAAATGCCGATTTATAGCCCTCAGAAAATGCACCCGGAAGGTTATCGAGTCCCGGTGCTGTACTCTCAAGAGTCTGCATGAAAACATGGACGTCGACACCGCGCGACTCAGTCTCGGAAGAGATGTAGGATAAGCCAAAATCAATGAGATAGCACTTCTTTGTGCCGCATCCACCCACAATAATATTTGAGGTTGTAAGATCACCATGGATTATTCCGCCATTGTGAAGTCTGCCCACTAAAACTCCTGCCTTAAAGACATTGGCCTCTGTTAAATCCAGTTTAAGCATCTTCCCCTGAATATTTTCCATAACCAGAGAATCAGCAGTCACATCACGGATAATAGGTGTTGATACCCCGCTTTTTCTTGCAAGCGATAAAAGCCGTGCCTCTGCACGTGTCCTCTCTAAGATCAGCCTTCTGTCAAGAGAGGAATTCCTGTAGCCCTTGGAAAGACGGCGCTTTGTTACATTTTCACCATCAGCCGTTACAACTGCCTCCGCACCCCGGGAAGATCCGTTTTCAATAAGGTTTGCTTTTTCATAACTGATGTCACCTGTATCTTTTCTCCAGAGAACCAAAACGTCATCAGATCTGTAAGAAGGATTTACAAATGATTCTGATACCGGGATTGTCTGCCCTGCCTCAAGCATGATTTTTCCCGTGTAGGCAATCATTGCACCGTTGTCGCCGATGAACTTTTTTTCAGGGACAAAAAATTCTGCCCCTCTTTCCTCACACATTATGGAAAGCATCTCCTGCAGGCGTTCATTTGCACCAACACCACCGACAAGCAAAACCTCATCCTTACCGGAATGCGCAAGGGCCCGCTCTGTCACCTCAACGCACATTGCAAATGCAGTCTCCTGAAAGCCTGCACATATGTCCTCAACAGGCGCCTTTGAGTCCTTTGCAGCCGACATAAGACCGGAGAATGCAAGATCCATGCCCTTGACGGTGTAAGGAAGTTCTACGGGACTGCCCTGCCCTGCATACTTTTCCACAAGCGGACCGCCGGGGTGCGGAAGGCCGCGGCTTCTTGCGAACTTGTCAAGAGCGTTTCCAAGACCTATATCAAGTGTTTCTCCAAATATCCTGTACCTTGATTTTAAATATCCGAGAACCTGTGTGTTTGCACCACTTGCATAGAGAACAATCGGGTCATCGCAGCCGCAGATATGTCTCCCAATCTCTACATGTGCAACACAGTGGTTGACGCCTATTAAAGGAACATCCAGTGCAGTAGCAAGAGAGCGTGCAGCTGTTCCGACAGTTCTTAGGCACGGACCAAGACCAGGACCTCTTGAGAATGCAACACCTGAAATATCTTTTAAATCAACACCCACAAGCGCCTTTGAAACTACTTCCTTTAAAACAGACGCATGATGCTGCGCCGCCTCACGCGGATGAATGCCTCCGTTTGGAGGGCTATAAGGATTTGAATACAGAGAGATTAGCTCCTCTCCAAAAACAGCGGCACTGAGGTTCCATGCCGTACCCTCAATACCCAGTATTTGCCCATTCCCAGGCATTATCATTTATTTGTTGAATTCTGTATATCCGCACTTGCCACATGCAACACGATCGCTGTGCTGTGCCATAAATACACCCTGGCCGCAGCGTGGACAGTTTCTGCGCTGTGCCACAGCCTTATCGCCCTCAACCTTGTACATTGATGAGCGCTTTACGGCAGCTGATTTCACCGGTTTTTTTGCAGCCATTTAAAATCAGGCCTCCGCTTCTTCGGATTTCTCTTCAGGGCGGCAGCGTTTGACGACATATTCAAGCTCGGTTGCCAGAAGCATTTCTTCGCTTTCGTAAATTCTTGCAGTTGCGACAAGCTCCTGCTTTCCAAACTCGCCTTCAAGTGAATCAACAACACAGTTATTTGGATTCACATTGCGAAGTGCACAAAGTTTTCCAAGTATTTCTTTCCTGGAAGGTGTTGCGCCTTCGTATTTAAGAACAAAATCAAGCTCTGTGCGGTTAAGAAGCTTGTTTTCCTCGTCTCTTGTAAATTCGAAGTCCATCGATATCCCTCAAATATTGTCCACATATTTATTTAAAACCAACAGCTTGAAAAAAACAGATAAAACAAACAGGCATCGGGCTATACCTTCACAAAAAGTGAAAAAAGCTCTTCTGCCAGCTTTTTGGATTCATTATCAACAATTCTTACAACAACTCCCCTGCAGGGCTGACCATATAGAACTGCGCTTTTTTCCGGAAGCATCATTACAAGCGGAATTACCGCCAAATCCTCCTCACCGTCGACATGAACAAGTGCCGGAGGATTGTTTACACCTTTCTGAAGCGCAGAAATAAGCTCTTCAGTGATAAACCCTGCAGGATTTTTTACCTCAATTCTTTTTACAGGCAGAAGAGGTGTGCATCTGCAGGGTTCACGCATCGTATTTCCATCAATAACAGACAGATTAGGAACAATGCCTTTTCTGCGGAGATTTCTTGTGACAACATCGCCAACGGCGTAAACAGGAGCATCCCCGATAAACTTCAGCGCCTCATCTATATCCGGAAAAAGAGCACCAAAAGGCTCTTTAAACCTGCCTCTCTCAGTCTCAGGCAGAAACCACATTTTTTAGCGTACTTTTAAGGCATACCTTCCGGGCATGTCAATATTCATCTTTTTTGCTATATTGGAATTTTTCGGATCCACAATATACAGATAGCCTGCCCAGTCATCACTTAAATTTGAACTTCCGCAGGAGACGCAGGACTCTCCGTCAACAACGTGGTGGCAGTTGCGGCAGACCCTGACCTGCTTCTTACTCTTTGGCGCCATCTGCTTTTGCCGCCTCCAGCTCTTCGGTAAGCCAGCCTTCTGTTCCAAGACCTGCCTGCCTCATTGTAAGTCCAATCTTGCTCTCACGCGGATCACGCTCTGACAAACTTAATGATACAACACGGGCCCGGATTCCGTCCCCGACTGCTATCTGCCTTTTTGTCTCCTGACAGACTAGTCTTGCATTCTTCTCATCGTAGTTTATGAAATCATCGCTTATCTGGCTTACGTGAAGCATTGCATCAATAGGTCCTAAAGATACGAATGCTCCAAAGTTTGTGGTTTCCACAACCTCTCCTTCGATAATCTCCTGCATTGAGAGGCGAAGAACAACTGCATCAAACTCAACATAGTAGTAGACAGCGCCATCGCTCGGTATTATGTCACCCTCGCCAATGCTGTGAATCTCAGTCACTGCAATGAAAATTCCGATATCCTTATCGATACTGCCCTCAAGCTGCTTCTGGAGTTCATCAAGAACAACAACCCTTAAATCCTCTCCAAGGCGGGTTGGCGGAACACGCACCTTGTCCTGAAGTTTCATCTTATAATACATGCTTTAATTCACCTTTTTCTGCCTGATTTTAACCTTTTATTATCTCAAGAGTTTTCTGATTTCTAAGTACTATTACATCAATATGAAAGTCAAGAAGCTTATTTTTAAGCCCCCTGTCATTTGTCATAACAATGCAGTCCGTCTCATCTGCATATTTTACTATCATATCATCGACAGGAATATTGTCTGCGGGATTTTTGAGCACAATGCACCTCTTTGAGAGTGAGAGACCAACACGGGCCGCAGAGGCATCGCGCCCCCGCCCGTGCGAAAGACCTTCAAGCTCTGATATGACACCCTCAAGGGTAACCGGCTCAAAAGAGCCTATCAGGGCTTCTGTTTCAGAGAAAATATCAACTCCGAACTGCCCGGGAATCATCAGTGCATTGGCATCAAAAAGAACCTTCACTCTACCAGAGTTCCCATCCCGATAAGGCGCCAGCGTCCGCCGACCTGCCTGCTGATTGCAATGCGTGAGCCTACTGCAACACACACAGCTCTTTTAAGCACAACTTCAACAACATCCTTTTTAGTGCTTACAACAACACCCACAGTGACAGCTGTTCCAACTGAAAGCATCAGTGGCTCTTTATGTCTTAAGGGTTCGATTGTAAATTCGTCATCCGAACCTACAATCCTCTCCATAAGAGATACTTTAAATGCCAGACGGTTCCAGACCGGAGGAAGCTTTCCGGGGTGGCCTGCAACCTGACCTGCAAGCGCATCACTTTTGGTAATTGCCGGATCAAGCTTTGTTCCTATTCCCATAAGTCCGCCGGGTGTCGCCTCAAGAATTTTTCTGCTTCCTGCGTTTATTGTGGTCACTTTAGTCATTATCGGCTCCCAGTGGATCTGGTTCTCAGCCTCGACTTTTCTTCCCGGGCGGATTTCAATATCATCACCCTCACGGATTATTCCCTGTGTGAGTGAACCGCCAATAACTCCTCCCTTAACATCACGCCAGCTGCATCCCGGCCTGTTGATGTCAAAAGATCTTGCAACAAGCATAATCGGATCGTCATCCGGACTGCGTTTGGGAGAAGGAATATATTCATCTATAGCTGCAAGCAGCACCCCGATATTGATGCCTTTCTGGGCGGAAACAGGGATAACAGGTGCATTCTCTGCAATAGTTCCCTTGACGAACTTCTTTATCTGTTTATAGTGAGCAAGTGCCTGTTCCTGTGAAACAACATCAATCTTGTTCTGGACTATTATGATATTTTTAATTCCGACAAGCTCAAGAGCCATTAAGTGCTCTTTAGTCTGCGGCTGCGGACATTTTTCATTTGCCGCAATAACAAGCATAGCACCGTCCATAAGTGCTGAGCCTGAAAGCATTGTTGCCATAAGTGTCTCATGACCCGGTGCATCCACAAATGAAATTGTCCTGTGCGGTTCACATTTTCCGCCGCATTTCTGACAGACCTCTGATGTCGAATATGCCTCAGGACCATCGCATTCAGGGCATTTGTACATTGTTGCATCGGCATACCCAAGGCGTATGGATATCCCGCGTTTTATCTCTTCGCTGTGCCTGTCTGTCCACTGACCTGTAATTCCTGAAACAAGTGTGGTCTTACCATGATCTACATGACCGACAAGACCAATATTAACATCGGGGATAAATTCGCTGCTCACTGCTTTTCAAACCTCCTTATAAATATATGTCAACACTACTTATACCTGCTCTGTGATAGCCAAAACAGAGAAAAAACAGTACAAAAATGCAAGTGTTCTATATCATATAATTTCGACCGTGAAATCAATAAACTTTGGCATCATAACTTAACTATATCTTTTGCAGGCTCTTCTTACCCCTGCACCGACTGGCATTTCTGATTTATGCAGTCATAATTTCACACAACAAGTAAGAAACAAATATAGTGCATAACATAAAAAGTAAAAATATAAATAATCCTGACAGAAATGTTCTGTCAATAATCTGGCATATCCGGTGATTATAAAATGGTACATGAATCAGACCTTTCAAGAATTGGAATCTCACTTCCAAAAAACCTGCTGGACAAATTTGATGATATCTTAAATTACCGCGGCTACTCATCACGTTCAGAGGGTATCCGTGATGCAATCAGAAGCTATATCACATATTATCAGTGGATGTCAGATGTCAAAGGTGAAAGACAGGGCGTTATCACAATGGTTTATGATCACGAGCACCGCGGTCTTTTGCAGACACTCACAGACATTCAGCATGAGCACATGCACATTATACAGTCATCCCTTCACTCACATGTAAATCATGAAAAATGCCTTGAAGTTATTCTGGTACGCGGTGATGCAGGAGATATTAAAAAGATTGCAGAGACTTTAATGGCTCAGAAAGGAGTTGAGTCAGTAAAGCTTACAACAATACCTGTTGAAGAACACCAGCACTAAAAAAAATTACTATTTTTCATTAAACAATATCTGATTTTTTTGCATTCTGATAAATATCCGGTTATTTTTTTGCCAGGACATATTACTGCCCTTCTTATAGAGGTTAAGACAACCCGGAAAAATTGCCGGCAAAATTACAAAACAAAAAGCAGGAACCAGAAGTTCCGGGTGCATATTCATCATAATTTATTAATACCACAAATAGTTGGCACCATAAATTATTGGCTGCAGCAGTAAAGGATATATTTTCTGCATTAGAAGACATAATCATGCTCCTGCCACCTGTTTTTGGATTAAAGGATGATAAACACTTTTAAAAAAAAGAAAATTATCCGGCGCCCACGCCGGTGACATCATCGAAGGCATCAGCAATATCATCAGAGCTTAAGTCCTCTGCCCTCTTAAGCCTGTCAATATCAAATGACTCTCCCTTTTCCTTTTTTTGCTTTACAGACTCGGCAGGAATAAGCATATCAGCCCTGTATAAAAGACCTGTTGAGTCAAGCTTTGCAAAAGTAAAGCCGCCGGACTCTGAAACCCCAACGATCTTTCCTGTCGTTCCCGTTCGCGGGTATCTGACGATGACACCCTCAGATATCTCATTATCCTGCATACCGAATACTTTAGTGTGCGGCTAAAATATAAACATTGGGCATCTAAAAATTCTGCAATGAGTAAAATCCAAATCGGAAGAGTGAGAAAAGAATACAAAAAAGGGACACACAGGTCAGTTGATCCCAAAAAAACACTTGAAAATATTAAACCTGTTATTCAGGATATCGGCGTTGCTGATTTTTTTGAGATGACGGAGATTGACCGGATTAACATCCCCGCATACTGTTCGGTAAGGCCCAAAGCCGCCTGGGGAGGCACAAAGGTGACAGCAGGAACGGCAATCTCCTCAGATGAAGCGAAGGTCTCCGCATTGATGGGGGCAGTTGAGCGCTACAGCGCTGAATACCGCGGAGAGAGTATGGAGTTTTCAAGCTATGAACAGCTTGGCCTTACACAGGCTCTTGACCCTAAAGAGCTCATACTGCCGCGTGAGATGGAGATAGGCGAACAAACCCACTGGGTTTTGGCATGGGACCTGCTTGGAGAGAATGAAATATATGTACCTGCAAATGCTGTCTTTCACCCTTACGACCCGCTTGGTATGGCACAGCAGCTTTTCAGGAGCGATTCAAATGGTCTTGCGGCCGGGAACACAATTGAAGAGGCTGTTCTGCATGCAATTTACGAGGTCATTGAAAAAGACGCCTTAAGCTGTGCAGAAAAGAACCGTTCACTGGGAAGAAGGCTCGTTATAGATACACAAGGACCTCTTTTTGATTTATACAAAAAATTTGAGGAAAACGGAATAGATATCAGGCTTTGGTACATTGACGGAAAAACAGGTGTTCATACAGTTGCAGCAGCAGCTGATGACACAGAAACAAAAGATCCACAGATGCTTGTGACAGGCTCAGGTTCAAACCTCTGCCCTGAAACTGCCGCTATTCATGCATTAACCGAAGTTGCGCAGAGAAGGTGCAGAAACATCAGAAGCGACAGCGAAAACAAAAGCCGGATAGCTATTGTTGAAAAGGCAGGGTATGACCGTCTTAAAAGAATAAACAAAATATGGTTTGAAGAAACAGCAGCAGAGATTAAGATTTCACAGCTTCCTGACAGAAGCACAGATTATTTTGATGAAGATATAAAGATCGTTTTGGAGGATCTTTTAGAGCATACAGACAGCGTATTTGTCTATGATCTTTCAAAAACAAAAATACCTGTTGTCAGAGTTGTAATACCCGGATTTGAGGTCTCATACACTGACTCATCCAGAAGAAAAAAATAGAAAAGGAATTTTTTCTCATCCTGAAAAAAATTAAAATTTTTTTGGGTTTATTTCTGCATATTTGCTTTTTATATCTGATTGACATAAAGTCCGTTCATGACTGCATCCTCGCTTACCGAAATTGTAGTCTCTGTGCCCTGTATTTTATAATCTCCAAGAACTTTTGTGCCGTAATTATCACCGGTTGTTGAATAAGGAACGACAAATTCACCGCCAGTGCTTCTCTGAGTGTATGTAAATTCTCTTCCCTGATCTGTTACAAGGGAAAGCTCAATTACTCCGTCACCTTTTATACGGGCACCCTTCACATACTCAAATGTCTTAACGTAACGAAGATCTCCGCCCGTGACAACGTTTGTCGGGGACTCATGGATTAAACGATAGTGCTGAAGCGCCGGAATCTCAGATAATGGCGAGAAGAGATCGGTATTTAAAATAACAGCCCTTGTCCCCGCCTTTGCATTTGCATTATATGAATCAGCCTTTGCCTTAGCATCAGAATATGAAAGCGCCTCATAATAGGATATTATCGGAAGCGAGAACCCGTATTTTGAGCCTTCAACACACTCAATATACATAACTGTCCCGGGTTTTGCCATTGAACCGTCAAAGTTGTGAAGCCTTGATATCATTGTTTCATAGTAATTCTCATTGTAAAGCGTGGCAGTTGTGAACTGTCCGTCTTCTGTCATCATGGCAAGTGATGTCATGTAGTAGAACTGCTGAAGCGTTGTATTATACCAGGTTGCCATAGCCCAGAATTTTGAAGTGTCCATCTCAACATCAGTTATCACATAACGGGTGTCAAGATTGTCAAGAATAACATTTGAATCCTCCTCATTCTGGTGCATGAAATATGCCGCAGAGCCGTCCGGGCCTGCAACACCCTCCTGGAAAGGATTTGAATTTGGGGGTCTTTCTGCAACAAAAGTTATCCAGTGGCCATAGTCCCACCATGTCATAACGCCATAGGCTTCTTCGGGGTTTTCATATGTACCGCGGTTATATATTTTGTAATAGTCTATTCCTGTCTTTGGCGTATTTTCACCCATCCACTCAAGAGATTCATGCCAGTCAGGCGTCATGCCGCTGTATCTCATGGCATTTGCGGTTGCAATATCCATGCCTGCGGAGGTGTAGACAAAAAAACATCCGAGAACAATTGCCAGAACAGCAATAACGGCTTTTAAGCCGTCTGCTTTCTTTGGCAACGGAGCTTTCTGGTTTTTTTCAGGTTTTTTACCTTTCTTTTCAGATTCTGCAATATCTTTTGGAGGTTCAGATTTTTTCTGCCCGGAATTTACTCCGAAAAAAACCATAATATCTTTAATTCCGTATTCAACCGCCCATGCAGCGAAGACTCCGCCAAGAAGAGCGACGTTTGCAGCAAGGTAATACTCATATCTTACCTGAATTGTTGTTGAATAAAGGGTTACAAGTGACCATACAATTATAAAAAGATACGTCTGGCGCGATTCTTTCATAAATTTCCATGCACTGACAATAAATCCAAGTGCAAGAAGAATTAGGCCATAGTTAAAGGCAGACCAGGCTCCTTCAAACTCCCAGTGTTTTGCCTCCTGAATTGTTGTAAGTGTTGTGGAGTAGCCAAAAAATGAGCCTAATCCTGAAATAAAAAATGAGAAAAATTCAGGGATAAAAATCATTGTAAAGACAATGCCTGCCATAACAAGACCTGCAAGTGCCCCCAGGTAATATGGAAAAGACTTCTCCTTCATCAATTTCTCAATTCCATAAAGCACAAATGTTGCTATTATTATTGCAAGATATGCAACAATATGCCCTAATGAATATCTTGACATACTCATGCCGGAATGGTGGATTCCTATTATCAAAAAGCCGATAATTGCAACTGTAAATACAACGGCATTTAACAGAACAAGATATTCTGTTGATTTGCCCTTCAGCCTGTCCCATATAAACTGAAGACCTGTATAAACAGATGCAATAAGCGCAAAAAGGATCATTGTTGGCATATTCGCAAGACCAAGCACATATGAAATTCCACAAATTACTGCAATTAACGCAGGGATTTTCAGGGAGTCAGGCGATTTGAAGTCAACAGGATTCTCTCTTATGTATACGAGATAATAAAGATAGAAAAAGCAGAAGAGTGCTCCAAACAAGACTTCAGCAATGTGATGATCAACAAAACCAAAGAGTGAGCGGTATACATACTGGCCTGCAACAACGGCAGTGAAAAGAGCAGTTGCAATACCGGTCTTCCAGTCAGAAACCTTCTCACCGACAAGATACATAAGAGGCACCATCAGTCCACCCATTAGTGCCGGAAGACATGATGAGACATACATAATGTCAGGTCTTGATGATGCACCGGCAATCAGGCACATTATAGCACCAATCATTGGGTATAATGGTCCCCAGAAGTTGTCTGTCCCGTAAGGATAATAGGTCATAGGATCAAACCAGGGGTACTGAAGCGAGGTTGAAACCATAACCTCTATCTGCCTGAGATTATACCACGGATCGTTTCCAAGAAGATTTACGCCTGCATCAAAAACAAGCCCTTCTGACGGAATCATCCTGACCCAAAGGGCAAAAGCTGTAAATACGACCAAAAGCCCAAGAACTATATAATTTTTGAATCTGGCAAATTCTGATATATTCATGCAATATTCCTAAAGATAGTATCTTTATTTAAATCTATTATAGATTTTTAT
>JAEWWL010000028.1 GCA_023396365.1 Methanobacteriota archaeon | reverse complement strand
TGCATCCTTCTTTCCAATATCCTTGACTATCTTCTCGATCTTTTCTATGACAACAGGATCATTGTCCTGAATAAGCCTTCCCAGGATCTCAGAAGATCTGTCCGCCGGCTTCCAGTCCCGCGAGAGCTTTAAAAGCTGCCAGTCCCGCGCAAAAGATCGGATCTCAGACATTTAAAAAATCACCCTCTTACAACTGAATAGATGATTGAGCACATTCCAATAATTTCAAGAAGTCTTGCAAACAAAGACGACCAGAAAATCCAGAACAGATTATCTGTCAGAAGCGAAGCAATATCCGGAAGCACTATTCCGATTACCAGCACAAAAAGACCATAGATAAGCAGAAGAATGCTTCTCTGCTTCACAACCTTATAGGCATCATAGAGATACACAATAAGCGCCGCACCAAGGCCCAGCGTAATTATTGCAAGTATCTGCTGCATAATTTCAATGTCCATGCAAATCGTACTCCTCCATATTCCAAAACTGCTCTTTTACCTTCTTAACTGTCAAAATCGGTTTAATCTCACGCACACCTGAAAGCTCGCTCAGCGGAATTAAAATATCAGACTTAAGCTCGGCGATCTCATGCACACGCACTTTTGCCAGAAAATCACTCGGCTCAAGTGTCTCATAGACCTCCAGCACATGATCCATCCTCAGTAAAAACTGCTCAATGTCAGTCTTCTGCAAAGGATCAACTGAGATTGTTAAAAAAACAATGATTGAATTCTTAAAAAATTCAGGATTGACAACAATTGTAAAGCGCTGGATGATACCGCTTGATCTTAACTTTTCTATCCGCTTAAAGACGGTGGAAGGGGCTATGCTAAGCTTCTTTCCAAGATCAGCCATAGAGGTTCTTCCGTCTTTGGCAAGTTCACTTAAAATTGAATTATCTACTCTATCCAACATCTATACCAGTTTTTTAAAATCTATCTTTTGGGGATATAAGGATTATTATTTTATTAAATCCTCAAAAAATGAACAGGATTGACGCTGTAATGCCCCGTTTTGGAAATAAAAGCATGCCTTATTGAGGATTCAATAAATTTTTTTGCTTCACAGCATGACTTCTCAACACTCATTCCCCTGCATAAACCTGCGGCTATAGCTGCTGAAAGCGAGCATCCCGACCCGTGAATCTCATACGAAAACCGCTCTCCGGTGAGCTTAGACATCCCAAAAGGCCCGAAGAGGTAGTCAACAGACAAGCGCCCCTTCATATGCCCGCCCTTGATTAAAACATTCTGCGCCCCAAAATTTTGAATAATCTCTGCCGCAGAGATAATATCCTCCTCTGACGAAATCTCATCCAGCCCTGACAGTGCGCACGCCTCGGGAATGTTTGGCGTTATAAGCGTGCAGCGGCTTAGAAGAAATTTTTCCAGGGCAAAAAGCGCCTCATCACAGCAGAGCTTATTTCCGCTCGTTGAAACCATTACAGGATCGACTACAAGAGGAATTTCTTTTGGGAGCATGCGCCCGACTGTTTTTATTATATCTGGTGTTGGAAGCATTCCGGTTTTAAATGCACAAATATCAAATCCTTCAAGGACAGCCTGCATCTGAAGGGCAACGAATTCACTCTCAGTATTTACAATGCCCAAAACACCCTCAGGGTTTTGTGCGGTAAGTGCAGCAATAACAGAGCATCCCCAGACATCAAATGCAGAAAAAGTCTTTAAGTCCGCCTGAATGCCCGCACCTCCGCCACAGTCAGAACCTGCAATGGTGCATGCACAGGGCATCTGCACAAAAGTCATGCATAACTTATACGCAATAGTAAATGTTCAAATTATTTCAGCCGCCATCTTTTGACTTTCATCATGCTCTTTTGTAAACTGATAAAATTTTAGCTGATTTAAACTAATTTAAGCCAAAGTCAAAATTTAATTCAGCATCATTTTTTGTCTATGGCGGGCAACAATATGTATGGACGTTGAGGAGTTCGCACGCCGCGGCATTTCAGAGGGTGCGGATGAAACAGATTTAATAAACAGGCTTTGTGAAAATATCGTCAGAATAAAAGGATGCAGCAGGGAATATGCACTTTCGTTTTCAAAAGCCGTATTAACCGAGGTCAAAAATTCTTCCGGGCACACCGGCGATTATTTTGAATACAAAAAAGCCGGCGTCAGGATGGGGGAATTCGGTGTCGGCTCAAGGGGAAAAGGCGACTTTTTTGCTCACCGCCAGTTCCCGAAAATTATCGGAAAGACCGGTGCAAGCGTCGGCATCGAAGAGATGGATGACGCAGGTGTTGTCGAAGCAGGCGGCCAGTATATTATAACAACCGTTGACGGAATGCATTCAAGGCTTTCTGAATTTCCATTCCTGGCAGGATTTCACGTAACAAGGGCAACTCTTCGCGACGCATACGTAATGGGCGCAAAGCCTGTTGCACTAATCTCTGACATCCACGTCGCAGACGACGGCGATGTTGCAAAGCTCTTTGACTATACAGCCGGAATCTCGGTTGTTGGCGATATGCTAAACGTGCCCTTAGTCTCAGGCTCAACACTAAGAATCGGCGGCGACATGGTCATCGGGGAACGCATGACAGGCTGTGTCGGCTGTGTGGGCGTTGCATCGCATGTCACAAAAAGGTCAGCGACAACGCCCGGGGATGTTTTATTAATGACCGAAGGTGCAGGCGGCGGAACTATTGCAACGGCTGCTATCTACTCCGGCTTTCCCGAAGTTGTTGAAAAGACAATCAACCTTTCGTTTTTAAAAGCGTGTGAGGCGCTTTTGTCAAGTGATGTCCTCTCACAGATTCACTCAATGACAGATGTTACAAACGGCGGTCTTCGCGGCGATGTCTATGAGATGGCAGAGACGGCAGGCTGCCGCATCGTAATCGAAGAGGAGAATTTAAGAAGCCTTGTTGAGCCTGAGGTTTTAAAAATGCTCGATGCGCTTGAGATAGACTACTTAGGCGTTTCACTCGATGCACTCTTAATTGTCGCACCACCGGATGCTGCACAAAAAATAATGGATGTTGTATCATCAGCAGGAGTTGCAATAAAAAAGGTCGGCTACGCAGTAGAAGGGCCGTCTGACTCAAAGCTTCTTGCAGGCGGAAAGTTGACAGACTTTGTTCCGGCTTTTCGTGAGTCTGCATATACACCTGTTAAAAAAGTCGCCGACTGCGAAAAACGAGACTTTGAGGAGATGAAAAAGAAAGTATCAGGGGCTGCTGATGCGGCTGTTGAAAAGAAGATGCGTGTTTTGAAATATCTTAAAAAGCGCAACTGAAAAAATTCTAAAAAAATTCTTTTAAGCAATTCTAAAATAAAATCTAAAAATTTTCTAAAAAATCCCTTGAAAAAATTATAAAAAATTGCCGGGCAGTAAATTATTCTTCCGGCTTTTTGCCTGATGCACAGATGTTAAAGGCAAGGTAAGGGAACTTGTCCTCAACAAGAGGCTCTATTTTTTTGGTAAGTGAATAAAGCGGCGGCTTTAGATCAACATGGGCAAAACAGCGCCTCTCAACACTTACGCCCTCAAAACCGGAATCGAAAAAGAGCCCTTCAAGCTCCTCCTCCCTATAATAATGCTCGCCAAAGCTTCCGACACCGACTCTGTTTATCTTAAGCTTCTCACCAATCTTATACGCCGCCGGAACAATTGCAGTAAACACATTTCTTCCAAGTGTGCAGATTGAAATTGCGCCGCCCGGCTTTAGCACGCGAAAAGCCTCATCAAGCATAAAGTCAGGATTCTGAAGATATGAAAATGCCAAGATGCTTGAGATGCAGTCAAATGTATTGTCCTTAAAGGGTAAAACCTCGGCAGTTCCGACAGCAACCTCGGAGTCATTTCTGCATCTTGCCTTTTTTAGCATGCCGCGGCTGATGTCAAGTCCTAAAACCTCTCCGCCGGTTTTTAAATATCTCTGCATAAAAAGGCCTGTCCCGCACCCGATGTCTAAAAGTTTTTCTCCTTTAGGAAGATTTTTTGAAACACTGGTGCAGATATGCCCGTAATATATCCTGCCCTGCCTCTCATCATAATGGCTGTCATAAATATCAGCCACCTGATCGTAATGGGCCGCAACTTTTGTCAGTTAAATACCTCCGCAATTATCCTTGCAAGCAGTGCATTCACCTGGATAAATTCATTCCCGGCGCTGCACAGCAGATGATCAGAGTCCGCAAGAGCTATTGCAATCCGCTCATCATTGTATTCGCGCTTTGCAGCCTTTGCCAGTTCGCTTATTACTTCCTTTCCGGAAAGGCCGTATTCAATCATGAGCATCTCTGCAATCTCGCAGGACTTTTTTAGATCATTTCGTTTGAGAGATGAAAAAAGCGCTGATGTTATATCAGATGTCTCCGAGCCTGAAAGTTCAAACGGATCAGCCCTTTTTTTGCTCTCAACTGTTACCTGAAGATATGTAACTGCCTTTCGGCAGTCGCCTTTTGATATTTCGGCAATGATTTCCAGATCCTCTTCAGAAACTGCATCATCTGCCAGTCCCTCTTTTCTTAAAATATCACGAAGAAGAGAAATTATAAAAGAAGTATTCAGGGGCGCAAAGAAAAGCGGCAGGCATCTTGATGCAATTGCAGGCATGATTGCAGTCTGCTGCCTTGAAATTAAAATAAACCGGCATGTACTGCTGTACCTTTCCATGATTCTTCTAAGCGCCGCCTGGGCATCATATGAAAGCTCGCCTGCATCCTCAAAGACAAGAATCTTAAATTCGGCATTGAAGGGCTTCATCGAAGCATACCATTTTACAATATGCTTGAAATTTGAGATCAGGCTTTCATCTTTTTTATAGAGATGTGAAAACTTCTCCTCTTCCTCAAGCCACGACTTTCCCTGCCGGAAAAGTGTCCCTGCCGGAATGATGCTCAGATTAATCCCTGAGTCCTCGCGGTAAAGCTCTTTTGAAAGGCACTCCATTGCAGCGCTTTTGCCCGTTCCGTGCGGGCCGAAAAAAAGCATATGCGGCATATTACCGCCGGCTGCAAATCCGCGGATATGGCTGATTATACTCTCCTGCCCGTAAATCTCCTCAAAATTTTGCGGCCTGTGCTTTTCAATCCACAGCATCTGAAAGGTTCTCCAGTATCTCTTTTAAAGCCGATTTTAATATTATTTTATTGTCATACTCTCCGGAAAGCCTTTGGGCCTCTTCAGGAGTCAGGGTCTTTGCCGCATCTGTGATATTTGGAAGAGCTCTTGTAAGCTCATCCACAATTGTAAGCGATGCAGTCTTTGCAGTCCGTGAAAGAGGATTTAAATCAATTGTGATTACGCATTTTCCCATCTTTACCAGAGCTTCGCAGCGGTCGCCGTCTTCTAAGGGAACAAGGACTACATCAGCTGAGAATATCCCGTCCCTTAGGCAAAGCGCCCTGTCATGTGAAAGGGGCAAAAGACGTTCTGCCTCTCCTTTAAGGACACTGACTCCGTTATCCTCTAAAAGTTTTGCAATCTTTTTTATTCTCTCCTCAGTTCTGTGAAAGAGATTTATCTCAACGACTGCGCCTGTCGCCTCCTGAAGATCTTTTATTTTGTCAGCTGCAAGTGCGGCTGTGTTTCCGTTTACAGAAAAGACCGGCTTTTTTGCAGTAAGAAAAAGTGCTGCGGCTGTCTTTTCGGCAAGAAATGCACTCTTTGTTGTTCTCTCACCTAAAAGATAGTCAAACGCCTCTCCTCTCCCGTGAGAGCCTACTCCCTCCATTGCGACAATCCCCGCCCATGCCGCCTCTGCAATCTTTTCTCTTCTCACAAGAGATTCGTATCGCGGGTGATCTTTTGGAATCATTTTTTTCAACCCTTCAAAAAGCCTTTTTTCCTTTTTTTATTTTTCTTATCTCTTAATCTGTTCTTTATCTCTCTTCTTCTGCTGCTGTCTTTTTTTTATCTCTTCGCTTACTGTCTTTTTTACTCTCTTCTGTTCCTGAATCCAAATCCGGAATCAGACATCTTCATCATGTAAACCTCGCCGAATTTTGAAAGTATGGCTGGCGCTTTTTCACCGTATGCAAACACGCCGTCGCCAAGCATGGTCATGGCAGCAGGAATCGCCCTTTTGTCGCACTCATCCAAAACCTCACGCACACGCGAAGAGATAAGGCCTGAATTTTCAGAAAATTCTCGTGCCGCCTTAAAGAAATTATCAGGATTATCAGGGCAGGCCTCCTTAAAGGCAGAAGAGACTTCATCCATTCTGTTTTGGTCTGATAAAATATCGCTTGTTGTAAGTGATCCAAAGCTTACTGCAGAGATTGTCTTGTCCATATCATATCTTCTGACAATCTCACCATTAATCCCCGGAGTTTTTCTGCACACATATCCGCCGCCCATGCAGGCAGGCACATCGCCAAGGCCGGATTTAAATTTTACCTCTGCATCGTATGCAATTTTTCCAATTTCATCGTCTTTTAGCTCAAGTCCGCAAAGCTCGCTTACAGCCTTTACAGATGATAATAAAGACGCTGCGCTAAGCCCGAATCCTGCGCCGATTGGAAGAATGGTCTTTGTGATAATCTTTGCACAGACCCCGAGTTCAAATAAGGCATACTCAACCGGAGGTGAGCCTTCCTCAGTTGAGATTATATTTCCTGTCCTGTCAACGCGGCACACTGTAACAGAGGTCTCATCTGACAAAGAGGCCTGAGAAAAAACACCCTCGCTTATCACAATGCCGCCGCCGACGCTTCCGATATGGCCGTCGCTGCCGCTTACACGTTTAAACCAGGCTGAGATATGCCCGGGGCAGAATGCTAAAGAAGTTCTTTCCATATCTCCCTTGCAACCTCTTCCTTATCACCGCAGACCTCTGTCCTGCCGGTTTTTTTATGAAGCACATATCTGCCGCCCAAAGCTCCCATTGTCTCGGGGCTGTTTGCGGCAACAAGATGCACGCCCTTCTTTAGCATTTCACCGGCTTTTTCGTCTGCATCATAACCAAGCTTAAAAGCGGCAGTCTTTACGGAAAATTTTTCCAAAACCTCGTCAAGAATCTTTGGAAGAGGAATTAATTTTACACATAAATCCTTTCCGCTGGGAATTTTTCCCTCAAACTCCTCGGGCTTATAATCTGAAACTGCAGCAGCGCTTATGAAATAATCAAATTTTTCTCCCTCAAGAGTCTTTAAAACTGCCCGTCTCATATCAGCAGCGCTCTCTGTTCTTATACACTTAATAAGCCCTGTGTCTTCGCCGGAGTGTATAAGTGTTGTATCTGCCCCAAGCCTGTATGCCTCAAGTGCACACAAAACTCCCATTCTTCCTGTAGAGCGAGTTGTAAGAATTCTTACATCATCAAGCCTCTCCCTGCACGGACCGCCGGTGACAAGAACTTTTTTCCCAAGTAAAGGCTTACTGCCTGCCGCTCTTTCAACCTCAAGTACGATATCATCTGCAGATGCAAACTTTGCCTTGTTCTCGGAGATTACAGGAGAGACAAACGAAATCCCCCACCTCTTTAATTTTTCAATGGCATCCGGAACCGCCGGATGGCAGAACATGCTCTCATGCATTGCAGGCGCAATCACAACCGGCATTCCCCTTCCGATTGCGGTTGTTGCAAAAGTTGTAACAGGAGTGTCATCAATACCTGCGGCAATCTTGCATATTGTATTCGCAGTTGCAGGCGCAATCAACAAAACGTCCGCACTCCCGCCGATGCCGCAGTATTTTACATGCTCAACCATTCCTGAAATTTCAGTAATTACGGGATAGTCGCATGCATACGAAAGTGCATCAGGTGTAATTATCCCGCATGCCGCCCTGCTCATTACGCCGCGGACTATTGCGCCTTTTCTTCTAAGCGCTCTTGCAAGTTTGATGTCCTCAACGGCGGCAATGCTTCCCGCCGCTGCAAGAACAATAGTCCTGTCCTTTAGTGTCTGCACAGAATCATTCATGTAAGTATTACATCCTGCACAACGTGCCATTTATGCGGAGCGTATTTTTTAACCCTGTGAACAGTAATCAAAGGTTCAAACCCTCCGTCCCTGCATGCCTTTTCTATCTCCTCACACGCCGGACTAATGGTATGCACATGAAGAGATGAATTTTTCTTCATATGAACAAGAACGTCCGGAATCATTGATACAGAGTTAAAATGCCCCATAAAAGCCCTGTCGTACTCCCCCTTCAAAAGAGTCCTGCAATCGCCGCACTCTGCAAAGACTCTTTTTGACAGGTTGTTTTTTTCAATATTTCTCTTTAGATAATTAAAGGATTGCGGGTTTATCTCCATTGCATGAACACAAGCGCCCTGTGCGGCAGCAGGAATTGTAAAGTATCCAATCCCTGCAAACATATCAGCAACTCTCTCATCTTTTTTTGCAAAAGATGCCATTCTCATCTTTTCGATTCTGTTTCCCATTGCAAACATAACCTTTGAGGGATCAAGAATGAAAAAAAGTCCGTTCTCCCTGTGAAGAACCTCTTTTGGCTCGCCGTATAAAACCTCGGCATCAGGAATTCTTTTAATCCCGCAGTAGCCTTTGATGTATAAAATGCATGACGGCTTTTTCCATTCGGCAAGCTTTTCAATATCCTCTTTGGCAGGTCTTTTGCCGTGAATTAACGCGATGTCGCCTGTCATCTGATAGCCCGGGCCGCTGTATGCACACTTCTCCTCAAGTTCACAGTCGTACTGGTAGCCGTCCTTTACAGGAATCCATGCAGTGCCGGATTTCACATACGCCCGCCTGTTTTTATCGACCCATTCCTCTCTTTGGGCCCTCTTCAGATCAGATGCCGGTACAACTCTTGTCCGCATAAATTTTTCACACTCTTAACTGACAAAGACAAACCTGTCGTTGTCAAAGTCACGCAAAAACCGCACAGACTCGCCTTCGCATTTTTCAAGCCAGGTGTACAGCAGGCATTCTTTGTTCTCATATGTCTTTGGATCAAGAATTCCTGCAGAATCGCCCTGGATATAGTTGATTATTGCCGACTCGGAGTCTTTGATGTTTCCAATCATCCTTCCCTGCGGCTCTGCCTTTGTTGTTTTTAAGCTTCCGTCCTGGAGATCAAAGTATTTCATGAGATTTGATTCAACACCGCGAATCTCATAATACCTGCCATTGTTCTCAAAGACATCGCCCTTCTGGTATCTTGGAAGGCGGACTAAGTAGGTCATCCTGTAAATTGTCTTTCCGTCCTTTTCGCCGGCGAGCTTTGGGTGTTTTGTTACTTTTCCGCCAAACTCCTTTACAATGCTCTTTGAGATGACCTCTCCGATGCTGTGGCTTGATACGACAATATCTATTCCGTCCTTGTTCTCCTCAATCTCTGTGATAAAAGAGAGCCTGTCGCCCATCTCCTGGAGTTCATCCTCGTGCCTGTGTGCAATCTCGATTGCACGGTCTCTTTCAAAGACATCAGGCTTTCTTCCGTCAGCGCGAAGCTGGATATTTCCTGCATAATATCCCCCTGAAAACCGGCTGCACCTGTCGCACTGCTCTTTGGTCCAGAGAATCAAAACCCTGCATGTCTCCTCAACAGGAATTCCGTACAGTTTTCCCTGCACATTTACAGATACAGATGTTCTGTTCGGGCTTGGATCATGCGGGTTGAAGACAATGCTTATTGCACGGACATCCTCGTGGATATGAACCGCGTTTAGTGCAATATCCTCAACTAATTTTTCTTTTTCAAGTTTGCAGTCAGTCCATGTGTTCTGCTGCTTAAGTGAGCCGCATGTCGGGCAGTGGATGCACTGGACTCTCTGATCGCATGTAATCCATTTGGTCACCTCTGCCCTGCACCTGCTGCACAGCCCCTCTTCACTTTCCCCACCGCATTTGGGGCATATATTTTGTTTGATATCCATAATAATCAGTAATATTCAGCAATTATCTTTTTTTTTAATTTACAGGATTGTTGCATGAGGAATGCCGTCTACGTAGATTAAATTCTCCTCAGCAATAATGCCGCACCCGACCGCGGCCGCAATCACTCTTTTGCCAATTAAATTGGCGTTGTTCACCCTTCTTAAGACGCTTATTAACTCATCCTCTGTTGCCGTCTGTGTTCCATAGAATTTGTCTGATATGGTTATTTCAATATCGCCCTCGCGAATTGTTGTGTTTATAAGTTCACGGTCGCACGCCGCAGCAATTTTGTCTGCCCCGTCTATCCGGTAAATCTTAAGATACATCTGCATTAGTATAGGCTTTCATAGGTAATACAATTCATGCAGGCAGTGATGAAGCCAGTCATCAGGCCGGTCATGCAGTTATTCATTGCAGGCATTCAAGAAAAAAATCGTGCCGGTATTCATGCAGATATTCGAGCAGGCCGGTCATTCAGCGGCAAATAAAACAGACAGAGAAGATTAAAACCAGTCAGCAGCAGATGCAAAAAAATGAAAAAAAATTTTCAGAGATCTATTTCCACGCCGTAAACCTTCTCAGGAGTTTTTTTATGAATCCTGAATACATCCTCTTCTGAGAGTGCACCTGATAAAAGAAGTTTTTTTGTAAATCTTGGAACCGACTTTGGCCCTATCACAGAGCCGGGGCGCGACAGGTCATCCATGTAGTCGCTCTCCATTGTGAATTCACGCATCTCCCGTGCAAGCTTTGGGATATCATCGCTTTTTGCAAGAACAGAGGGCATAAGCGGAGTGTCCGCCGCTGCAAAGTGCTTTACTACCCTGTAAGGCTTAATGTTCATCTTAACCGCAGTCTCATAAATATCAGTGCAAGGACCTGTCTCGGCATGAATCTGAAGAGCGCAGTCAAGGTCTTTTGATAAATTCAGCGCATGCAGAAGAATCCTGTCAGATGCCTCTTTAATCTCATCTGAAACCGGATAATGCGGCCTTCCGCTCTTTAATGCAACTGCACGCCCCTCTTTTACAAACTCAGCCGCAACCGAGATGCCGTCTTTTAGTATCTCCTCTGCACGCAAAAGAGGCACAGACTCTGCAAGTTTTGTAAGCTCTGCAGGGTGCACGCCCATCACCGGAAATGCACAGATGCCGGCTTTTTTTATTTTTTTGCAGACATCCTCATTTATCTCAAAGACTTTTCTAAAGTCTTCGCCGCTTAGTGGTGTAATTCCAAATGACCATGAGGGAAGGGTTACGCAGAACATATGCGTTCCTCCGGCGCGAAAAAAATCCTCAGCCGCCAAAACCCCCTTGCCGCTTACGGGATTTATGTGGATATGATCATCTGTTATGGGAAAAGTTTTCGGTTCCATTTTAAAATTATTCAAGACTTAAAATCTTCATCATCGGATAGTCGCCTTCAAGCTTTAATGCTGCATGGCAGACTGAATCCTTCACCTTTGTCTTAATTTTTACATCAAGCATCCGCCCGGCAAGCTCGCTGTATCCAAACGAATTTAAGACCATCATCTCGGTGTGTATCAGAACAGAAATCTCCTCAACAAACGGCTGAAGACTGACAGCCTCTTTTATTGCATCCTCAACGAAATGAGCCGTTTTAGGAGATACAGGTGTTCCAACCCACTGGTGATACAGTGCGCCTAATTTTATTCCTGCCTCAAATGCAGCCTGCGCCTTATTGTCCATACAGAAAATATTTGGCAGTTATAGATTATCTGTTTTGGTATGAAAAAAATTTTAAAAAGTTGTGGCTTTTTCTTCAAATCAGCTTTATGATGCCGTTTCTTGGCTCCATCGCCTCGCCTGTCCTTAAAAGATCATCAATTCTTTTCCTCACGTCATCTTTTACATGCCCGTTTCTGACCAATAGCTGAATAATCTCTTCTATCTGGGCGTAGCCGTTGTCATCGGCATGCGATTTTACAGCTTCTTTTATCTCTCTGATAATATCGCGTCTTTGTTTTGGAATGCCGGTTACAAGCTTGTCGATATCAAAGCTTCCTGTCTCGGGATCGTATGCAACATCCCTTAGGCATCTGTCAACAATTCTTATCACACGCTCGGCATCAAAGACGTCAATTTCTTTTGAAAGCCTGACTCTTGCGCTTGCCTCTGCAAGCCTTACAAGCGCTTCAAGCTGCCTTGCAGTTACAGGAACAGGCTTGCTGTTGTCAGATGCCAGATCCCTCAAACTCAGGTAGTATGAAATAAGCTTCTCCTTGGCCTCGGTCTGAAGGAGCGGAAAGCAGTTCCTCTTTGAGTACGCGATGTATTTCCTGAACAAAAGCGGCTCTATCTCCGGAAGAACCGGTGCAAGCTTCTGCTCGATATACTCCTCATCAACTGCCTCAAGCGGATTTTTCTTGTTGTATTCGATCATCTCTCCGACTTCGTGAGCCTTTAGGATATGCTCGCCTATCGCCCTGTCAAGTACGCTGTTAGGCTTGTCCCTCATCACAAATATTAGATCAAAACGGGAGAGAAGCGACGGCGGCATGTTAATCTGCTCTGCTATTGGCGCATACTCATCAAACCTTCCGAGTTTCGGGTTGGCAGCGCCCAAAAGTGCACAGCGTGACCGAAGAGTTGCAGTAATGCCCGCCTTTGCAATGGATATTGTCTGCTGCTCCATCGCCTCGTGAAGCGAGCTTCTGTCGTCACGGGTCATCTTGTCCATCTCATCGACAGCCGCAATTCCCATGTCTGCAAGAACAAGTGCTCCTGCCTCAAGTGTCCAGCGCCCGTCACCAAATTCGTCTTTTACAGCCGTTGCAGTAAGACCTGCTGATGTTGATGACTTGCCGCTCGTATAAATTCCTCTCGGTGAGAGTTTTATTACATAGCGAAGCATCTGCGATTTTGCAATACCCGGGTCTCCGACAAGCAGCATATGAATGTCGCCTCTAAGGTGGCTTCCGTCAGGAAGCAACTTCATGATGCCGCCGAATAAAATTAATGATATTGCCTCTTTTACCTCATCGTTTCCGTAGATTGAAGGTGCTATTGAGTGTGAGAACTTTCTGTAAAGTTCCGGATCGCGGCTTAGCTCAAGGATGCTCTGCTCATCCTCTTCTGATATTGCGACCTCCTCATACTCTTTTTCACCAATCTCAACAGAGTTGGCCTCAAGATAAATATCAAACAAAGAGCTCTTGTTGCCATGTGCAACACGCTGAATCGACCGGAGGATTCCGTTTATTACGACACGGTCGCCTGGCGATGAGCTTGCAACAAGGTCATCCTGAATATCGACATCAAGTGTTTCGGGCTGCTCGCCGCCCCTTAGCCCTTCGGGCGACTCCTGGATTCTGAGTTTCTGGACATCGACAAATTTTGAAAGCTGCGGAACAAGCTCCATCTTTGTCGGCCGCTCGCACTGGGCGCAGTTTCTGTAAGGCTCCTGGAATTTGCCAAAGCCCTGCGAGTATGGCGGAGTCAGCGTTCCGCAGTTTAAGCATCTGAAGACAGCATATGTAAGACGCGGGCGGACTTCGGTTGTTTTTCTGATGATTCCTTCAACCGATACGAATGTGTTTATGTGATGCGCCCTTATTTCGCGGACATTAATCTTTTTTGGAAGCCTTATGAAGCGGATATTAACCTCATCGGCTTTTTCCTCCTCGTCTTTTGTAAAGATTAAATTGTTCTGCTTTATTGCATCCTTAACGTCTGATAAAACCTTCCCCGGATTTTTTAAGAGCTCATCAGCAAGCAAAAGACCGCGTTTTCCCCACTTCTCAAGCTTCTGGTAATCAATTATAAGCGACTTTTTGTATGGAAACTCCCTTGCAATTTCTCCAAGCTCTGCCTTGTAGTGCTTTTTTAGAAATCTGCCCCAGTCTGCCGCCTTGTCGGTTACTGTTGCGGCATCTTCGTTTGCGTCCGGGAACTTGGGGATTTCATCCATTCAGATCAGGCCTTTTTTTTGTTTTGAGCGCTTAGAATACAGCGGGCCAAAAGCGCCTCCATCTGAATATTCTGGTTTGCACCCTCGCTTATTCTAAAATCAGCCTCTCCAAGATGGCTTATCATCTCAACTTTTAGTGAGCGGTCCATCGATTTATCATTGATAAGCGTTCTGTAAAGCTGGCTTATCAGTTCGTTTGGCGCAATACCACGGCTTATTGTAAGCTCATGAAGCCTGTGCTCGGATGCGTCAAAGTTTCCTTCAAGAATAATCTGCAAAAGATCATAAATCTCATCAGGCCTTGCCGTTGATGTAATCTCATAAATCATATCCTCTGTGATGTCGCTTTTGATTATTGCCGCACCCTGAAGGGCGTTTATCGCCTTTCTCATATCGCCCTGCGCAACATAGATTATCGCGTTTACTGCATCCTCTGTTATTGTAAGACCCTCATTTTTGCAGATTCCTGTAAGCTCCTTTGCTATTGAATCCCTGTCAAGAGGCTTAAACCGGTATATTGCGCAGCGGCTCTGAATCGGATCGATTATTTTGGATGAGTAGTTGCAGGATAAAATGAACCTGCATGTTGCAGCGTAGTTCTCCATTGTTCTTCTAAGGGCAGACTGTGCATCTGTTGTCAAAGCATCAGCCTCATCTAAGAAAAGAATCTTAAATTCCGCTCCGCCCATCGGCGCTGTTCTGGCAAACCCCTTTATCTGGTTTCTTACAACATCAATTCCCCTTTCATCGGATGCGTTTAGCTCCCTGAAGTTGACATGCCAGTCCTCGCCAAAAAATTCCCTTGCAAGAGCAACGGCTGATGTTGTTTTTCCAATGCCTGCGGTTCCGGTGAAAAGAAGATGGGGAAGGCTTTTTGCAGCCACGTAATTTTTGAGGCGCTCAACAATCCCCTCCTGCCCGACGATATCATCAAGCGTCCTGGGCCTGTATTTCTCAATCCATATTGTATTGTTTCCATCCATTGGCATCTGTCCTTTCAAAATTCCGGTTTTGGTAAAATTTACTTTTATGATATTGCCATGCCCTGATTATGCAGTATAAACCTGCAGTGCTTAAACATGCAACAGCTGTTCTTTTTGTGATAGTATTTTGATATGTTATCTCTTTAATCTCAGGTGTTATATTGATAATTATTTTTGCCTGACAAAAACAACTTCTACACAATAAATTTCTGCACAATAAAATTTGAAAACTGCTAAAAAATAAAATTTATGAAAATCTGAAAAATCATAATAAATTAAAAGATGAACTGATAAAAAAATCTAAAAGATATTTGAACGAATTAAAAAAAAGGCAGGCCTGATCTCCGCCTGCTTTTTTTTCCAGGCCTTAAGAAATGGATAATAAAAATATTAATAATAATTTTTGCAGCCGGGATGAAGAAGACGCATTAAGGGACTTTGCAGATGGGACAGGGAATTCTTCTGATGAATTGGAAAAAATTTCTTGTGAGATAGAAAAGTTATCTGACGGGATTGAGAATTTTTCTGATGAGAGAGAGAATTGTTCCGGTAAGGATTTTGAAAATAATTTTCATGACACAACGTACATTCTCTTTGCAGGCGAGCTTTCGCTTTTGAAAAAATGTAAAAGTGCTCAGCCAAGTCACTGCAAAAGATCACTGCCTCTTATAGACGGCGCTTTTGCAGATAATCTGTTCATCTGCGGTGCACTGACACAGGCCGGTCAGGATTTATCAGGCAGCGGTTTTTTCGCACGTGTTGCAGACCCGACCGGCGTTTTTCTAATCAGATGCAAAAAAGACAGGGGATACTGCTTTAAGGAGCTTTTGGAGATGGAAATTCCCTCATATGTCAGTGTTTTCGGGCAGGTGCAGACAGAAGATACCGGCAGCGGTTTTGAAATTTATATAAATCCGGTATCTGTTAGAAAAATTACTGCACTTGAGAAGAACAACTGGATACTATCAGCCGCAAACTCCGCATTTGACAGAATTGAAAAGTCTTATGAAGCATACACGGGCAGTTACGCAGTTCAGCTTTTGGAGATCTCTGAAACAGCGCTTATGCATGCAAAAAAATTCTTTGACAGCGAAGGCTTAAAAGAAAAAGATGCAGAAAAAAACCCTTCCTCTGTAAGTTCACCTGATGACAGGCATAAAGACAAAAATGAAGAGAGTCGTTTAAAAATTCTTGAAATAATAAAGACAAACAGCACAAAAAAAGGTCTTTTGCTCTCAGAATTGTATGAAAAATGCAGCTTATCCGGAATCAGCAGAGAGGATGCCGCTTTTTTAATCACTGAACTTATAAAAGAAGACGAGCTCTATCTTCCTTCAGGCGGATATATAAAAATACTTTAGGCTAATATGATTCCCGAATTTCTCCCGCAGGGCCCCGCTCTTGTGATTGAAAATGAAATCCGCGTGCTTGTGGCCGCAGACTGCCATTTCGGCGCTGAGACAGAGCTTGCAAGACACGGCCTTCACATAAAAAGCAGCAGTGAAGAGAGACTGAAGCGTCTTTTATCATGCATCGATGAATCAGACTGCGACATGCTCCTTCTTCTCGGCGATGTCAAGCACTCTGTTCCGGTAACCACACGGCAGGAGTACTTCGAGATGCCGCGGATAATTAAAAAAATCCGCGAAAGGATTCCTTTTAAGGTGATGCCGGGAAACCACGACGTTGGAATTGAAAGATTCCTAAACGAAGATGAGCTTCTGCCAAAGACCGGATACGTAATCGACGGGACAGGATACATTCACGGGCACACATATCCGTCCGGCGATCTATTGGGGCGTCTCATCGTTGCAGGGCATGCACACCCTGTCGTCTGCCTCTATGACGAGGTCGGCTGTTCGCTTCGGTCGCAGCCGGCATATCTTTTATCCTCAATTGATGAAGCCGTCTTTGACGGGAAAAATTATGCCCAAAAAAATAACGACGGGAAAAAACCTGGCAAAAAAAAATCCGGCGGGGATAATACGGATGATAAAAATAAAAACCTTAGCTCCTCAACCCGTGCTCTCTTTGTCCCTGCATTCTTCGAGCTTGCAGGCGGAATGGATGTAAGAGAACTTTTTAAAAGCGGTCTGGGCCCGCTCTTTAAGGCAATTGATGAAGAGTCGGCAGAGGTCTTTTTAAGCGACGGAACTTACATAAACAGTCTTGGAGGTCTTTTAAGCGATGAGTGCGATAGAACTTCTTGACGGGCGGATTCGCACACTTCTTGACAGGAGAAACTTCACAGAGCTTTCTGACACGCAGGAGGAGGCAATCCCTCCGATAATGAGAAAAAGCCACACTCTGTGCATTGCGCCGACAGGAACCGGAAAGACCGAGAGCGCAATGCTTCCCGTATTTCACAATCTTTTAAAAACTGAAGGCCCGGGCTTTAAGGCTTTATACATAACGCCGCTTCGCTCGTTAAACCGCGACATCCTAAGCCGTCTTGAGTGGTGGGCAGGTGAGCTTAATCTGACAGCAGGCGTCCGCCACGGCGATACGACACAGTCCGAGCGGCGCAAGCAGGCGCTAAAGCCCCCTGACCTTCTGATAACAACGCCTGAGACTCTTCAGGCGATGTTTACAGGAAAAAGGCTCAGGGAGCACTTAAAATGCGTAAAATATGTAGTCATCGATGAAATTCATGAGCTTGCCGGAAACAAACGCGGTGCACAGCTTAGTGTTGCGCTTGAAAGAGTGGCCGAATACTCAGGCGAATTTCAAAGAATTGCTCTTTCGGCAACGGTTGGAAATCCCGATGAGGTTGCACGCTTCCTCTGCGGAGAAAGACCATATGAGATTGTAAATATCCCTGTTGCCCCGCTTTTGTCAGTTGATGTAAAATATGCCGGAGAGTCTTTTGCAGAGCAGACAAAGGCAGTTGAAAAGGAGATTGATTCAAAGGACTCAACACTTGTCTTTGTAAACACAAGAGTTACAGCAGAAGCCTTAGGCCATCAGCTCTTTGAAAGGGGCGATGTTGATGTCCATCACGGCTCGCTCTCGCGTGAGGTAAGAATAGATGCCGAGGACAAATTCAAGCGCGGCGAGTTAAAAGCGCTCATCTGCACATCCTCAATGGAGCTTGGGCTTGATATCGGCCATATCGGAAGAGTGGTCCAGTTCGGATCGCCGCGTGAGGTCTCAAGGCTTCTTCAGAGAATCGGGCGTGCCGGCCACAGGCTTGATACGGTTTCACGCGGGCGGATTCTTGCAACAGGCTTTGATGATCTCTTAGAGTCCCTTGTTATTGTAAGAAAAGGACTTTCAAATGAGTGCGAGAGCATGTCCTTAATCTCAAACGCTGCTGATGTTCTTGCAAACCAGATCTCCGCAATCGCCGTTGAATACGGAGAAATAAGTGAGGAGAGGGCAAAGGCGATAATAAAAAGGTCTGCATGCTTTTCTGACTGCGATCAGGTCTTCTCAGAGGTCTGCGCCCAGATGGAGAGTCATCGGCTGATTAAAAGAGAGTCAGGGATGATTATTAAGACCGGACGCAGCCGGACATATCTTTACTCCAACCTCTCGATGATTCATGACGAAAAAAAAGTCAGGGTCTTTGATATTGCTTCTAGGCGCTATGTGGGAACGCTTGATGAATCTTTTGTCATCGGCTTTATCTTTACAGGCGCTGTTTTCATCACAAAAGGCCAGCTCTGGCAGGTTCTTGCAATAGAAGACGGGATGATAAAGGCAGAGCCTGCACACAGAATGAAAGGCGAACTTCCGTCATGGGAGGGTGAGCAGATTCCTGTTCCGTATGCGGTTGCACAGGAGGCCGGAAGGCTTCGGCGGACCGGGGAATTTGAGGGGTATCATACAGACGCTTTGTCTGTCGGGTTTGCAAAAAATTTTTTGTCCGGAATGGATAAGGGCAAAATGCTTATTCCAAGTGATATTTTAATTACGCTTGAGCCTTATGACGAGGGCGTGATTATGAATGTCTGCGGCGGGCACAAGGCAAACGAAGCATTGGGAAGGGTAGTTTCTGTTCTTCTTGCAGCACGCTTTGGATCATCGGTCGGAATCGAGGTCGGGGCATACAGGATAATGTTTCGGCTGTCAGGCGAAATCAGGGCACATGATGTTTTGGAAGTTTTAAACTCACTTGAGCCTTCGGCAGTCACTGCAATTTTGCAGCTTGCTCTTAAAAGAACTGTAATATACAAATGGAAGCTTGTTCAGATTGCAAAGAAGTTTGGCGCAATTGATGCGGATGCCGATTATGAAAAAATCAGCATCAACCGCCTAACAGAACTCTTTGACGGAACAATCATTCAGAAAGAGGCATACAGAGAGCTCTTTTCAATAAACATGGACGCAAAGGGTGCTGAGTTTATTATGGGAGAGATTCAGTCAGGAAAAACTGCCGTTTCAATCGCACCCTTAAGTGCAATCGGACGTGAGGGAATCTCATCTTCGCGTGATGTGATTCCTCCCGGGTCTGTTTCGCAGGCAGTTTTGACAACAGTAAAGAACCGGCTTTTAAATGATAATATTACACTCTTCTGCATGAACTGCCGGAAATGGAAGAGCAAAACAACAGTCGGAAGAGTTCCTGAGGACATTGTCTGCCCAAAGTGCGGTGCAAGGCTTATTGCCGCACTAAAGCCCTATGAGGAGGACTACATAAAGGCAGTTACTAAAAAGGAGAAGACAAAAGATGAAAGAGCTCTTGAAATCAGGCTTTTGAGAAATGCAAACATTGTTCTCTCAAGCGGAAAAACCGCTGTTATCGCATTCGCCGCAAGGGGAGTCGGGCCGGACTCGGCGTCAAGGATTATTGCAACATTTGCAAAAGGCGATGACTTCTACAAAGAAATTCTCAAAGCGGAGAGAAACTACATAAAAACTCACAGGTTCTGGCAGTAAAATAAATTTCTTAAAAAAAATTATCTTAAAAATTTCAGTGAAAATTTTACAAAAATTTTACAGAAAAATTTTACAGAAAAATTTTACAAAAAAATTATAAAAAAAATTAAAAAAAAATATCTGAATAAATCTGAATTTTTTTTTTTACATTATGCTCTCAAGCTTCTGCTCAAGGAAATCAAGTCCTCTTTTGACGTCTTCGATTACTTTTCCGCCGGTGAGAATTATTTTTCCTGATGAGAATATGAGTGCGACAATTTTTGGATCTTCGATTCTGTAGACAAGTCCGGGGAACTGCTCAGGCTCATACTCGATGTTTTCAAGGTTTAGAGTTACAACAACCCTGTTTAAATTAATCTGCTTTCCGATGTCATATGAGCAGACGATGTTTGTAACCGCAACTTTTGGCTCTTTGAATGTTTCAACGCCCACATTTTTCAGTGATTTTATAATAAGATCAAGACCGGTTTTTAAGTCGTCTTTGTCGCGGATTCCTGTTAAGACAATTTTTCCGGATGAAAAGATTAGAGATGCAATTTTGGGTTTTTCGATTCGAAAGACAGCTCCCGGGAAACGCTTTGTGTTAAGCTCGCAGTTTGGTATCTGCTTTGACACCTCTTCAAGATTTATCGACTTTGCAATTTCTCCGGATGCGACAATATTTTCTATTTTCAAAGACTCGTAATTCTTATCAGCCATTGTATATAATTTTCAGCCGTTTGAGCATAATATTAACTGTTCAGGTTTTTTTTAAAACTTTATTCTGCATATTTTAACAATTGGTTTAATGGATTTTAAAAAAATACTAAAGGATTTTTTTTCAAATTTCAAACAATCTTTTTTCTGCCTGGTCGGGCAACCGGGTTTTTTAATTATTTTGACAACCGTTTTTTTAAGTCAAACCCGCCGCCCGGTTTTTGCAAAAAATTTTTTTGATGTAGTTTTGTGTAAAATTTAATTTTATTTTTTCAGATATTAAAAGCACATAAATAAACATTCATATACATTGGTTTAGAAAAAAGTATGTACATGAATTCTGACAGTGAAAAATATTACACTCCGCAGGAAGTTGCAGACGAGCTGAAAGTTGAGCCAAGAACGGTTCACTCATGGCTTCGCGACGGGCTGATGAAGGGTGTAAAGGTCGGAAGGCTCTGGAGAATAAGCCAGAGCGAAATAGACCGTGCAAAAAAAAGCGAGTCCATGCCATCTGAGCAGGATTGCAGCATCCCTGCAGAAAAGCCGCGCAATATGAAGAATTATACACAGACTTACAGCAGCTACAAGATTGATGTTCCTGAATACTTCAACTTCGGATACGATATAATTGACAAGTGGGCAGAGACTGACAGAAACAAACTTGCAATGATATGGGTAAACCAGCAGGGCGAAGAGAAGAAGTACTCATTTCGCGATCTTAAAAATCTCTCAAACCAGGTTGCAAACATCCTTTTAAAATACAACATCAACAAAGGCGACCGCGTCTTAATCATGCTTCCAAGAATCCCCGAATGGTGGATATTTGTAATCGGCCTGATAAAGCTCGGCGCAGTCGTATGCCCCTGTCCGGTTTTGCTTACACCAAAAGATCTCAAATACAGAATCAACGCCGGCAAATTCAAAATGGTCATAACAGACCTTGAAAATGCACCAAAGATAAATGAAATCTGCAACGCCTGCCCGACTCTTCGGGCAAGAATGGTCGTTGACGGCGAACTTTCAGGCTGGTCAAGCTACAGGTTTGAGCTTTTATACCCCGCACCTGTATCGCACAAATCCGTAAGCATGCCCGCCGAGTTTAAGACACGCTCTAAAGATCCGATGTTTATCTACTTCACATCAGGAACAACAGGTGAGGCAAAGATGGTTCTTCACAACCATGCACATCCCCTTGGCCACAAGGTCACAGCCGAACTCTGGCATGACTTAACACCAAATGACGTCCACTTCACATCATCAGATACAGGATGGGCAAAATGCGGATGGGGAAAAATTTTTGGGCAGTGGATTGCCGGCGCATGCAACCTTGTTATTGATTTCAGGGGCAGGTTTGAGGCGACACAGCTTCTTCCCTTCATTGAAAAATATGAGGTTACAAGCTTCTGCTGCCCGCCGACTGTTTACAGAATGCTAATCCTTGCGGATTTAAGCAAGTTTGACTTATCAGAGCTTCGCCACTGCACAAGTGCCGGTGAGCCTTTAAACCCTGAGGTTATCAGAATCTGGGAAGAGGGAACAGGACTTACAATTCATGAAGGCTACGGGCAGACCGAGACATGCTGTGCAATTGCATCATTCACCTGCATAAAAAACAAGCCCGGCTCAATGGGTAAGCCATCACCCGGATGGAAAATCGAGCTTCACGATGATGATGCAAAGCCGGTTGGAAACTTTGAGGAGGGCAGAATTGCAATCTCCCTAAACCCGCGTCCGGTCGGACTTATTGTTGAGTATGTCGACAATCCCGAGGCAAACAAAGAGTCTTTTTCAAACGGCTTTTACTACACCGGCGACAAGGCATATCGCGATGACGACGGCTACTTCTGGTTCGTCGGCAGAAACGATGATGTAATCAAAAGCTCAGGATACAGAATCGGGCCGTTTGAGGTAGAATCAGCACTCCTTGAGCACCCCGCCGTTAAGGAGTCCGCAGTTGTAGGCTCACCTGACAGAATCAGGGGAATGGTTGTAAAGGCGTTTGTCATTTTAAACGATGGCTTTGAGCCAAGCGAGTCGCTTGTAAACGAGATTCAGAAGTTTGTCAAAAACAATACAGCACCATACAAATATCCGCGTCTGATTGAATTTGTCGATGAGCTTCCAAAGACAATTTCAGGAAAGATAAAAAGAAACCTGCTTCGCGAACAGGAGCTAAAAAAATACAGGGGAGAGTAGCTTAAGAAGCTGCATAAATTATGCGGGAGAATAAATTATTCCCGCAATTTTTTAATACTTTTTTCCTTACCAGCTCTCAATTGTTTTGTCGATGAATACGATATGGTCGATTGCATCCTCGTATTTTATCTTGTGAACATTAAACCGCTCAAGAAGAACTTCAATTTCATGCACACTCCCAGCAATTTTATCCAGCTGGGGCGAGGACCTGTTCCCAATCACCTTTAAAATA
This sequence comes from Methanobacteriota archaeon, assembly GCA_023396365.1. Taxonomy (GTDB): domain Archaea; phylum Halobacteriota; class Methanomicrobia; order Methanomicrobiales; family Methanomicrobiaceae; genus Methanomicrobium. Next base: position 19,114 of record JAEWWL010000028.1, on the reverse strand, counting down.
TCAAAGAGCGGCCCGTTTATCTCACCGACAATTTCATTGGCGCTTAAGAGACTTGTTTTTATATCGTCCAGATTCTGAGTGATATACTGTATGTGCTCTCTTGCACTGACAACAGATGTAATATCCTCAATTATTATAACAACATGTGTAACGCGTCCGTCTTTTGTACCCGGAGTCAGCACAACCCTGAAATAATTTATCTCCTTTCCTGCTGACTTAAATTTTTTAATCTTTACAATGGAGTGGTTCGTCCTGAAAACCTCGACATATTCACCCGCCTCTGCAAAGGGCAAAAGCTCTTTTACCTCATATATCGGGCGGGTCAGCTGAAATGAATTAATCCCAAGCCTCTTTGAAAATTCAAGGAAATTATTGTTGTAATACAAAAAATTCATCGACAGATCAGTAATAAAAATTATCTCTGAAAATGAATCGATAATGCCTGTAAACTCTTCAGCGGGAATATCTTTTCCCTGCTTTTCTTCACCTGCTTTTTCAACCAGAAAAATAAAGTCTTTAATATCATTTGATTCGTCTGCAATAAATCCTGATTTAAGGTTTACTGAAAATATCTTCTCATCACTTTTGAGCCCGACTGAATCAGGCCAGAAATACCGGTACACCTCCCGGTCACTTTCCCTCTGAGGCTTTTTTGAAGTTGAAAATATCTCCGAAATCCTTTTTCCAACTATTATTGTATCCTCACCAATCAGCTTTTTTGCAGCATCATTTGCCCTTGTGACAACTCCCCTGCCATCTGCCGAGATTAGCGGTGCATCATAAGACGAGAATTTTTTTGCGTGAATGTCCTCTGATTTTTCTCTTCCCTGCGGCTTTATCTGTGCTATCACTTTGTGCTTGTGAATCGCCATCTCAATGTTTCCAAAGAGTTCACGCTCATTAAAAGGCTTGGTTAAAAATCCTGCCGGCTTTATTGCAACTGCCCTTTCAACAGTTGTCCTGTCAGAGTTTCCGGTTAAAAAAATGACAGGAATATCATAAAGCTCCATAATTTTTTTGGCTGCATCAATTCCATCCATTTCGCCTTTTAACCGAATGTCCATTAAAACAAGATCAGGCATTTTGTCAGCGGCAGTCTGGATAGCATCAAATCCGCTGATAACAGAGCCTGCAACTTCATATCCGAGCTTTTTTAGTGTTGCCCGAATCTCCATTGCAATAATCATCTCATCTTCAACAATCAGTATTCTGCTCCCTTTCATCTGACTAATGCCTCCCTGTTATAGTTTTACTGATTTTTCAACACTCTTTGGAATTGTGATGATATATGCTACACCGTCTTTTCCGCTGACCTCGATTTTTCCTTCAAGCTGTGCTGTTAAGTTGTATATAAGCTGCATTCCAAGTGATTCTGAATTTAAAAAATCATAAGATTGGGCAAATCCGCGTCCGCTGTCTTTTGCAAAAAGCCTGTAAGTGTCAGGTCCTGCATTTTTAAAGCCAAGCGCTATTTCTCCGCCTGATTCATCAAATGCGTATTTTAACGAATTTGTAAATATCTCATTTATAATAAGGCCGCATGGTATTGCAGTGTCGATGTCAAGTGCTATGTCCTCATCGCAGTCAAGAGTAAATCTGATGTTTTTCTCATATGCCCCATATTCATCTGCAAGGTGTGAAAGAAGGGTTGAGAGATAATCTTTTAAATTAATTCTGGCAAGATTTTCTGATTTGTATAATTTTTCATGGATCATCGCCATTGAGAATACCCGGCTTCGGCAGTCAAGTAAAAGTTCATGAATCTCAGAACTTTCAGACTGCATATCTTTTAGCTTTAGTATGCTTGCGATAATCTGAAGGTTGTTTTTGACTCTGTGGTGAATTTCCTTTAGAAGAATCTCTTTTTCATGAAGGGAATCAATTGTGCACTGCTGCCTTTGCTTTTCAATTTCATATAAGGTCTGCTCTGTTCTGACAAGCTCTGTTATGTTTGAGACAAAGCCTTCAACTGCAGATATTTTGCCTTTGTCATCTTTAATAAGCCTGCCCTGGTTCCAGACCCACCTGACTTCGCCTTTTGCTGTTATTATCCGAAAGCGTGCCTCAAAAATTCCTCTGCTCTGAATGGACTGATATATTTTTTTCTCAAACGCTGAATAATCATCAGGATGTATGATGGATTTTAATGTAACGGGCCGGTCTTTTATAATATCTGAGTGGGAGTAGCCTGTAAGCTCATAAAATCCGTCGCTTATGTATTCAGCAGGAAAGTCCTTTTCAACCCTGCACCGGTAAGCCATCCCCGAGAAATTTTGCATAAGCTTTGAGAGCTTTTTTTCTGTTTCACTAAGAGCATTTTCAGTTCTTTTCAGTCTTGTTAAATTAATTACTGAAAGCCTCACTCCCGGGCTTTGCCCTTTGTTTTCAATCCTGTTTGCGTATATGAGGACAGGCAGATATTTTCCGTCTTTTTTAACGGCTGTAAGCTCCACTGAGTATTCATCCAAAACGCCGGACTTTAGTTTCATAAAGAGATCTTTTGAACGCTCAAAGTCATTTGGGATTATGAATTTTTTTATCGGGACTTTTTTTTCTATCTCCTCTTCGCTAATCCCAAAAGTTTCAAGCCCTCTTTTGTTCATGTAGATGATGTTTGCATCAAAGTCAGCCAGGGCAAAAATATGAGGGGCAAACTCCAAAAGATCCCTGAAATCTATATTTTCTTTTGATTTCGCTGAAATTTTTGAGCTGTTGTTTACATCAGGATTTTTTTGTGAATTATGTGAAAGCGCCATCTGCAGATCCCTTCATGAATTTTTATAATTTGGGCAGTAATAATGGATTAAGCGCATATTATATAAAATTAGCTTTAAATACAAAAAAATAATTCAATTTGGGATGAATAAAGGGCAGCTGGAAATTTTCCTGCCCTTTTTTGATTAAAATTACTGCTTAATTTTTCAGATCAAAAAATTCACAGGCTGTGTATAAGATGACAGATGAATCTTCTAATCAGTCAACCAGTTAACCAGTCAACCAGTCTTCTGCCGAACCATTTTTCTAACATGTGCATCAGCTGATGACTGATATTTTTTTCCACTGTATGATAACTTCTGTTGTGCCTGCTTATGATTCGAACAGGTCCTGTCCGGCAAATCTGATATGATATGTCAGATGAGATAAGTCTGATGAGACAGGTCTGATTTAATAATTCTGATGCGCGAAAAATAAATGCAGTTCCATATATTACAGATCAGTTTTGTGCACACTGCATATCAGACAGCAGATTCTGGTTCAAAAAAAAGATGACGTTTATATCCAATGCACCACCACATATATCCTGTATGGTGCGGTTTTCAGTTACCATGGATGACGGGCTTGTCGAAAAAATCGACAAAGCCGCAGCTCCGCATGGAAAATCCCGGTCCGAATGGATAAATGAGGCATGCAGCTTTGGCATATCAGGAGCCTGTGCTGCAGGCGGCGGCCGGTGTGCAGAAGAGCTATTAAACCTCCGCGAAAGGATTCCAAAAGACGCCCCGAACATGACGGACTATGAATCCCTTTACAAAAATTTCAAAATTGATCTTCCGGAATACTTCAATTTTGGATTTGATGTAATCGATGCCTGGGCAAAGATAGACAGAAACAAAAGAGCGATGATCTGGGTGAACCAGAGCGGCTATGAAAAGACATACACATTCAGGCAGCTCATGAACCGCTCTAACCAGGCTGCAAACATGCTCTTAAAATACGGCATAAAAAAGGGCGACCGCGTTGCAATAATGCTTACGAAAGTTCCCGAGTGGTGGTTTTTTGCAATCGCATGCATAAAGCTTGGTGCAGTCTTTGTGCCATGCCCGACGATGCTTACATCAAAGGATCTTTTATACAGGACTCATGCCGCCGGATTTAAGATGATCATTACAGACATGGAGAATGCGCCAAAGGTCGAGGAAATCTGTCCGGAATGCCCGTCTCTTCGTGCAAGGCTTGTCGTTGACGGCGTTAAGGAGGGCTGGGTAAGCTACTTGGTCGAGCTTGACTATCCTGCACCTGTATCAAGCAAACTTATGACAAGCGGTCTTGAAAAGACACGCTCTTCAGATCCGATGGTCATCTACTTTACATCAGGAACCACGGGAGAGGCAAAGATGGCTGTCCACGATCACTCTCTTCCAATTGGACATTTAATCACCGGTGCATACTGGCTTGATTTAAAGCAGAATGATGTTCACTTAACACTCTCTGACACCGGGTGGGCAAAGTCATCTTGGGGCAAGTTCTTCGGCCCGTGGATACAGGGTGCGTGCAGCATTGTTTATGACTTCAAGGGGAAGTTTAACGCAACAGAGATTCTTCCGATTCTTGAAAAATACGAGGTTTCAACATTCTGCTGCCCGCCGACAATATACAGGATGCTTATTATGGCAGACCTGGATAAATTTGATCTTACATCGCTTCGCCACTGTGTCAGCGCCGGCGAGCCTTTAAACCCTGAGGTTATCAGAGTCTGGAAGGAAGGAACAGGCCTTACTATTTATGAAGGCTACGGTCAGACCGAGCTTGTTTTATGCATCGGAACGTTTCCGTGCATGGAGGCAAGGCCGGGGTCTATGGGAAAGCCTTCACCCGGATGGAGAATCGAGCTTCACGATGATGATGCAAAGCCTGTAAGCGCCTGCGAGGTTGGAAGAATTGCAATTCATGCAAATCCAAAACCTGTGGGAATGTTTATTGAGTATTATCAGAATCCTGAGGCGAACAGGGAGGCATTCTCAGGCGACTTTTATTACACCGGCGATAAGGCATACATGGACAATGACGGCTACTTCTGGTTTGTCGGAAGATCTGATGATGTTATTAAAAGCTCAGGATACAGAATCGGGCCGTTTGAGGTCGAGTCTGCCATTATGGAGCATCCGTCTGTAAAAGAGGTTGCAGTTGTCGGGTCACCTGATCCTATCAGAGGAATGGTTGTAAAGGCCTTTGTTATCCTAAAGGACGGGTATGAACCATCCGATGCGCTTGTAAGGGAGATTCAAAAGCACGTTCAGACAACAACCGCACCATACAAATATCCGCGTCTTATAGAATTTGTAGACGATCTTCCAAAGACAATTTCAGGAAAAATCAGAAGAAATGTTTTGCGTGACGCAGAGATAAAAAAGCATGTTGAAAATATGTCCTCCAACGGCGAAAAAGAGCCCGGGAAAAAACAGGGCAAAAAATAATATTTTTTTGTCGCTTTTGGGAATTTTCTTTTAGTGATATTTTTTGGATTTGTTTTTTAACTTTTCGGGGCCGTTATTTTTCTTTTGTTTTTTATATGTGCCATTATGTTTTTGCCGGTTTTACTGACTGATTCTGAAGATAAAAACCAAAGTTTATGAGCTTTAAGGGCTAATTGTATAAGACAGGCGAGAGTTGCCGAGCTTGGTCAAAGGCGATAGGTTCAGGGCCTATTCTTGTAGAAGTTCGCAGGTTCGAATCCTGCCTCTCGCATTTTTCTTTGAATTTTTATTTTCTTTGGATTTTTTATAGCTTCTTTGATTTTTTTAGAGTCTTTGGACTTTTATATCTTCTTTGAATTCTTTCAGGTTTTTTTCCAAAAATCCCGGCTAATTTTTAAAGCCGGCGGTTTGGCCCATACATTAACAAAAGAGTGTTTTTAAAAAAAAATTAAAAGCAAAATACCTTTTTAAAAAATACCCCCGCATTTTTACTTTCACACCGTGCGCAGACTGATTATATCTGTAAGAGGCAAAACGATGAAAACAATGATTTATGTGCCAGATTCTGAGTATGTCAAAGAAAGAGGTGTGTTTAATATAATATCGGCTCCCAAAGGCACAATTCTTCCGGCAATAGGAATGGCAGTCTCAGGAGAAGACAGGCGTGCAACCTACCTGACAGATAAGAATACTGAGTTTTATCAGAGCCTGAAAGTATTTCACAGCAGACTCGGTCTTTTTCAGTGGGACTTTTCCGAACAGATACTCTTACGCCTTAAAAGAAGCAGACCAAAGCTTGCGATAATAGAATACAACAAATATACATTCAAAAAAGATCAGGCTGTAATTGAAAATACCGGCAGGGAATTGAGAAATCTTGCAGAAAGCTCTAATGCAACATACTTAATGGTCTCGCCTGCAATGGATGCAAACCTGAAAATTCTTTGTGAATGGGCTGACAGGGTTTTAATTGTCGAGGAAAAAAGCTGCAGCAAAGATGCGGATTTTATCTTCAAAGACAAAACAACAGGATGCTACATAAAAAGTCAAAGAACAATTGCAGACTTTATGTGAAAAATATTTGGGAAAAATTTTGAAAATAATTTGGGAAAAAATTTGAAAATAAGTTGGAAAAAAGTTTTTGGAATCAGTATCTTGAGAGATACTGCTCAACTTCCCACGGGTGAACTGCTGTTCTGAATGAATCCCACTGTATCTTTGCGAGATTGTCAATGCTGTCAACGACATGCTTTCCAAACAGATTGCAGATGAGCTCATCTTCGATAAAGTACTTGTTTGAGGTGTAAAGATCTCCTGGCAGAGTATCGATATTTGCCTGATACCTCTCTTCTTCGGTCATCTCAAAGATATTTTTGTTTGAGCTTGCCGGAGGCTGCATCTCTTTTTTTATGCCCTCAAGACCTGCTTTAAGAATGGCAGCAAATGTCAGATACGGGTTGCATGTCGGATCCGGACTTCTTAATTCAACACGTGTTGATTTTCCGCGTGGGGCAGGAACACGTATTAATGCAGTTCTGTTTGATGCACTCCATGATATGTAGACAGGAGCCTCATATCCGGGAACAAGGCGTTTGTATGAATTTATTGTCGGGTTTGCAACACGGGTGATGCTTTTTGCATGGCTTAGGACACCTGCTATGAAATGCAGTGCAACATCAGACAGCTGAAGGGGTGCTTTAGGATCGAAGAATGCATTATCGCCGTTCTTTGAAAGTGAGCAGTTTGTGTGCATTCCGCTTCCGTTTATTCCAAATACCGGCTTTGCCATGAATGTTGCATTGAGATTGTTTAAAAGTGCAATTGTTTTTGCAACAAAACGGAATGTAATGACATTGTCAGCCATCTTTAATGCATCACCGTATTTAAAGTCGATCTCATGCTGTGACTCTGCAACTTCATGGTGCGATGCCTCTATGTCAAAGCCCATCGCTGTCAGTGCAAGAACTATGTCACGGCGGACATCTTCTGCAAGATCTGTTGGTGAAAGATCAAAGTAGCCTCCCACATCCTTAAATTCTGTTGTCGGTTTGCCGTCAACCATCTTAAAGAGGAAAAATTCAAGCTCGGGGCCGGTGTTGAAGACATATCCCATATCAGCCGCTTCTTTTAGAACTTTCTTTAAAATATAACGCGGGTCGCCTTCAAACGGAGTTCCGTCAGGCTTGTATACATCACAGATGAAACGTGCTGCAATTACGTCTTTTCTCCATGGAAGAACTGCATAAGTACTTAGGTCGGGCTTAAGCACCATGTCCGACTCTTCAATACGTGCAAACCCTTCAATTGAAGAGCCGTCAAAAGAAATTCCGTCAGTCATAGCTTTTTCAGCCTGTGCCTCGGGAATAGCCACATTCTTTATCTGTCCCTGTATGTCAGAAAACTGGAGACGGATGAATTTTACCTTGTCATCCTTTATTCTCTGCAGCATTTGTTCAACTTCTGTCATAATAATAAATTGTCAAATGGCGTATTTATAGCTCACTCACTTATCAATTTAGATTCTCAATAATCTATATAGCAATATATAAAATTATGAGAAGAGGCATTCCAATAAAAAAACTATTGTGTAGAAAAATTAAAGAAAATCCGGATTAACCTACGAGGTGTCCATTACATAATAATTGACAGAGGTTTCACAAATAACGCCCGTATATTCACTTATCCGCTTTAAATTTTCTATTATGTATCCAATAGAGACTGAACCGGATTTATCAGCATTAAAAAGCTCTCTGCTCGCATCATCACACCTTTTATTAAACCCTGCAACTTTTGCAAGAACATTATTTGTGCCGGCAATTTCTTTTTTAAAGAAAGAATCAATGCCCGAATTTAATATATCCATTACTTCTGATGTAAGCGATGAAAGCAAATCCATTATCTTGCGCTCAAGAGAGATAAACAAAAGGCTCTGCACATTTTCAGCAGCCCTGACAACCTGATTTCCGGCACGCTCCATGACTCTTGAAACCTGGAGATAATGAAGTGCCATCTCAACATCCATCCCCATATCCCGTGAAAGCGAAACGTTTCTTAAAAGAAGATTATACTGCCGTGATATTAGCCAGTAAAGACGGTTTATGTCCCTGTCGCGGGAGATGACATCATCTGCAAGATCTTTGTCCCTGGTTTTTAAGGCAAAGATAGTATCACGAAGCATGCTGTCAATTATGACATACATCCTCGAGATTACATTTTCAAAAGGCATCTCCCCGGGATTTAAAAGATCTTTTATCACAATGCATTTTTCAGTCTCTTCCGAGACTTCCTGGCCGATTGATGTCTGAATAAATTCCCTAACGGCCTTGTGGGCAAAAGAAGGCATTCTGGCAGGGGCAATTATTTTTATTGTGTTAAAGCCGGTGACATATGCCCCTATTAACAGGCGGTATAAATTCTCAGAATCTTCAATATCCCTTAGATTAAATATTTTAATCCTCTCAGCCATCTTGCCGTTTATCTTGGGAGTAACAGTCAGTGAACCATCTGACTGCACAATTAATCCAAGAGGATCATTTTTCTTAATGCCTGTCTCGCGAACCCACTCCTTGGGAAGAGACACTATATATGAAGAGCCTCCCGTTACCTGGACTTTTCTGATTTCCATTGAATTAACCGCCCTTAATGTGCCGGAATTTACACAAATTAAAGAGTATAGATAACATCAGACTTTATTATTATATATATCTATTCTGTATAATCTATATAGTTCGTTTTGCTAAAAATCCAAACAAATAAAAGGGGACTAAAAAGAGTTGAAAAAATTCTTATTTCAATTATTAGAATTCTCAATGAAATGTTATTAAAAAAATATCCCCCTGATATTTCATTGATTTTGTTCTTCTAATCAGGCAATTTAATTTTATCTGCAGCTATTATTTCATTTGCAGCCCTTATTTTTCTCATCCGCCTCTGACAGAAGAATCCCGGTTAATGGCGAGATTTTATATATAAAATCATGCAGGAATTCCGAGAACTCCAAACTCCAGCATTCTGAATTTGAAGAAACAAAATATCCCGAAAGTATGGATTTTTTTACATGCTTTCCAAGTCCGCAATCCTTAAAATCTGCCGAGGATAAAAGATCAAATGCCTTTGGATACCGGCGCCTGACTTCGATGAAGTACTTCCCTTCATAAATATAAGGGCCGGATATTGTCTTTCCAAGATGTTTTTGTAAAAATTTATTTGAATCAGCAGTCTCCCACACAGGAGGGCCCTGCCTCTTTTCAATATCCGGAAGTGTATCTATTAAAAGCTCAAATAAAAGCAGACATTTTTCATCGCCCATGAAAGAGTCGGCACGGTTTACACAAAAGCCGTTTCTCTCCAGAAGACTGCATACAGAATTAACGCTTTTTCTAAGCTGGGGAACAATAACATCAGGAATAATTCCCGGCGTATCAAAGACAATCCCGTAAAAATTAGTCCCCCTCTGCACAATTTTTTCTGAAAAATCATTTAAGGATATTTTTTTAGCAGGTTTTATCTTAAAAAATTCACATGACGGAGAAGATAAATAGCCTCTTGAATACTCGGCAAATTCATACATTCTTGTGGCAGATAAGGATGCAGCAACATTTCTGCGAGGATCTACCGGATCGATTACGACAAGCGGATCATCAAATTCCTTTGCCTGATGATCTTCAATATCAATTATAATACCGGGATGCCAGTTTGAGGCTGCACGAATGCATTCAGAAAAACCTCCATAATAACTTATCAGAATCTCGCAAAGATAGCCTGCAAAACCGCCGGTCATCTGATCAGATCCATAAACACCGCATGATTTTGAGAACTGCTTAAGCAAAAGGACATCATCTGAAAAAGGGCCGATTCTCTCCTTCATGTATCGTGTATGAAAAGGTGTCCTGTCAACAGCACTCTGAATTTTTGCTGCATCCAAAACATCATAGCAGGGCACAAGATCAACATCAAACCCACGGATATTTGCGTTGATGTAAGGATGCTCGGCATATTTTTCAACAACATCCCCGTCAAACGAAAAGGCAATTTTCCTTGCAAGGAAAAGACCCTGCTCCTCAAGCTCCTCACGGGAAAGCGAAGGATCAAAGAGCATGAAGATATCAAGGTCCTTATCTCCTGAAACCCAGGTGTCTCTTGCAACAGAACCGACAACCATCCCTTTGGCAGTTTTGCTTTCATCAACTGCTTCTATCAGATCCCCTGCAATTTCCCAGATTGCATCTTTTTCCTCTTTTTTTGGCCGGATTAAATCTAAAACCTCTTCTTCACATCCCTGACGCATCAAAAAGTTACCTCCATTAAATCTTCATAAACCGGACCTTTTGGAGTTAAAGTGCTCTTTTTTAACTTAAACCCGCTGACTTTTAATTCACTGATAAATTCATCTGCATATGACTTAATAACAGGTGCTGCGGATGTGTCCCACGACTTAATCCTTGCAACTGTTGCATGTATCTTAAAAGGGCGTGTCTCTTTTTTTATTCCAACGGGTAAAAGCCCCTCCTCTATTATTGACGCAAGCTTTGATGACTCGCCTTCATCATATCCGTTTATCCAGATAACCCGCGGGGATTTTTGGCTGTTTAGCGACAGGCCTTTAAGGTTTATGGTATAGGGGGAAAAACAGGTCTGTGATAAAAATTTTTTAACAGAGTCCAGCTGTTTATTATCAACATCACCGATGAATTTCAGTGTAATATGAGAATTTTCCGGGTCAACAACACTAAGTCTGGCACTGGTTTTTAAAAGGGACTGTTCAATTTCAAAGATTTTTTCTTTGGCTTTAGAAGATATTTCTATTGCAATAAAAGACCTGATCATTAGTTATTATTTACACTATTCTTCTTCTAAATAAATTTCACATAATTTAAGCATGATGCACATAAATATGCTGACAGAGATTTATTATGAAAGTGCTTTCAGCCACAAACAACAGTCTTTTTATTTTCCAAAACCAACTATCATACAATCACCGATTGGGGGATTTTTTTAGTGTCCGATAGTCAGAAAATAGTTGTATACTCTCTCGAAACCTGCCCGAACTGTGACTTACTTAAGAGTTTTTTAAAGAAGAATGGTTTTTTTTATTCTGATCTTGACCTCGCAGACCCGGCTAATATGACAGAACTCAGATTAAATAATGTCTTTGTAAGGGAGGCGCCGGTTCTTCAGGTTGGCAATAAATTTCTCACTTCAAAAGAGCTTTTTCAGAGCGGCTCTGTCAGGGAAGAAGTGCTGCTCCTCTGCAAGGGTGAATAATTCATGAGAAGGGAAGAGAAAAAATCCCTGCAGCAGACTCTTGAAGGATTCAGTGTATCCCCGCTTCCGAAAGTCAGGACATCACGCGGCCTTATTCTTGAATGGGACAGGGAAAGAATTGTAAAACAGCTTTTGGAAGAGACAAAGCTTGTTGAGGAGTTCTATGGCGGAGAGCAGATAGATGAGGAGACTGCACGCAAAGTTGCCTTTAATGTTGAGCAGAAAATATTAAAACTAAATCTGAAATTTCTATCCGGCCCCTTAATCAGAGAAATTGTAAACATTTCACTTCTTGAATCAGATCTCATCCCTTACCGCAATGTATCAACAAGAGTTGGAACTCCGGTATATGATGCGCACCTTATTGATGTCGGAAGAGGCTTTGAAGCCAAGGACAATGCAAATCTTCAGGAAAATGCAGAAACATCTCACAAGAAAAAAGCGGACAAAATAAGCAAGGAGCAGTATCTCCTTCAGATGCCGCCTGATCTTGCTGATTTCCATCTTTCAGGTGATATGCACATACATGATCTTGAATACTTCGGCACGCGTCCCTTCTGTCAGGACTGGGATCTTCGCTATTTCTTCTATTACGGACTCATGCCTGATGGAAACGGAACAAAGGCATCCGTTGCGGGCCCTGCAAAAAGGCCGGAGGTTGCAATTCTTCATGCAGTAAAGGCACTTGGAAGCGCCCAGACAAATTTCGCCGGCGGTCAGGGATATTATAATTTCCTTACATTCCTTGCGCCTTACTTTGAAGGAAAGGACTTTGACTGCATAAAGCAGCACATGCAGATGTTTGTCTACGAGATGACGCAGATGATGGTTGCACGCGGAGGGCAGGTTGTGTTTTCATCTGTTCAGTTATCCCCGGGAGTTCCAAAACTATGGCGCGACAAACCCGCCGTCTACAAAGGAAAAGTATGGGACGGAAAGCAGGCTCCGCAAAGATTATATTGTGAATTTGAAAAAGAAGTCCGTCTTTTGTTCAAGGCATTAATGGAGGTAATGCTTGAAGGTGACTACTGGGGAAAACCGTTCAATTTCCCAAAACCCGAGATCAGCGTTGAGCCTGACTTTATGGAAGAAGACGAGGAATTCAACAGGCTAAATCCGGATATTCCGACATATAATGATCTGTACCTGATGACATTCGAGCTTGCATCAAAATTCGGAACACCTTATTATGACAACCAGATTCCTGCATACAGGGGTGCAGGAGAAGGCATATCATGCTACCAGTGCTGTGCGTACCAGTTTTCATCAATGGCAGATGAGGACGACCACTTTGAAGATAAGATGTATTTCAAAGAAGGCAGGCATTTTTCCATGGGTTCATGGCAGGTTATCTCAATCAACTGCCCGCGTGCGGCATATAAGGCTGAAGGAGACGACCAGAGGCTCTTTGCGGAGCTTAAAAAATTAATGGATGTCGCAACCGAGGTTTTTAAAATCAAAAGACGCTGGATGGAGAATATCAGAGCAAAAGGAAGAATGCCTTTTGCAATGCAGTGCCCAAAAGATCCAAACTCACCTGAAGGTGACTTAAGAGGGCCTGTTGCAGTCGATCTCGAGGGTCTTGTATACACAATTGGAATTGTCGGAGTAAACGAGATGGTGCAGCATCATACAGGCTCGCAGATACATGAAAGCCGTGAGGCATTTGCCCTTGCTGTAAGGGCAATGACAGAACTTGAGATGTATGCAAAGGAAATCTCTGCAAAGCACCATATGACAATCGCTCTTGCAAGAACGCCTGCCGAGACTACCGGACAGCGCTTCAGTGTTGCAGATTTAATAGATTCACGCTTCAGAAAATATGCAGAGAAGGTAATAAAGGGAGATTTAAACTCTGCACTTGAAAAAATCGGAACAACTTTTGATCTTCCAATCTACTATACAAACGGAACACATGTAACGCCGGGCGCAGATGTGTCCCTTACAAAGAGAATGGATATTGAGCATGTCTTCTTCCCGATAGTGGACGGAGGAAACATATTCCACATATGGCTTGGTGAGGCAAGGCCTGATCCAAGAGGACTTATGGACATGGCAATGAACCTGTGCAGAAACACACAGATAGGATACTTTGCATTTACAAGGGATCTTACCGTATCCCTAAGGCAGTTTAGGGAATTTAAAAATGAAAAGTCTTCGTCAAATACAGGAATATCACTTGTTGATACAGGAATAAGAACTTAAAACTTAAGCACTCAATTAATTAATTTTAAATTTTTTTTAAAACCTGTTGACTTTTTTGGTGAGCGGCGCCAAAAAAATATTTTTTTATTGCTGATTAAATAACCAAAACTTTATTTTTATCAGATGCAGCAATAATTTTTTTTCATTTCTAAATTCAAGTAAAAATGAAATATTTTTTTCATATTTTTTTTGTCAAAACAAACCATATATAAATTAATATAGACTAAATTAAATTATGCAAAAACAGGATCTCATGTTCTTTGTAGCAGCAATTGCCATTGTAATTGTACTGGCACTTGTTGTAAAACCCATAATGAACGGAGAGTCCATACCGATTCTTCCTGAATCCAAAAGCAATACAATATCAAATTATCCTGTTCCTTCCGGCGCACAGTCAACACCCTATAATCCTGTTTTGTACCAGGCTTCTGCAGCACCTGAACCTGCTCCTGTTTGGGATGGTTCTCCAAAGACTGTTAAGTTCGTGGATCCTTCAACTTACAATATCCAGTGGGCGCCTGAAGTTAAGGATTTTGGATTCCGCATGCCCGGATATGAAGGCGAGGAGAGTAAATCCTTTACAACATATGCCGTAATTAACGGACAGTGGGATGCAACAACCCAGATAATAAATATCCCCTTCCCATACTGGGAGATTGAGGTGACTATTGAAAGCTTAGGGGATGTCGGTGGAACAGACCTTGAAACAAACTATAACTATTTAGCCCAGATGGAAAATCTTGAGGTGCAGTACAACAGCGGGGCAATTACCCTTCAGCAGTATAATGAAGCGCTCAGGCAGCTGCAGCGTGCAGAAGATCTTTATGGCAGTGAAGGATCAGGCGGTGAGGTGTCAGGAATCTTTGAAAGCGCCGGAGAAAGTGTGGGGGTTGAACCCGAAAATCAGTATTACATCATTCCTTCAATAAACGTCCAGGTTATGGATGCAGAAGCGCCCAGCGGGATATTATATATCCTGAATACCAGAACAGAAGGGCCGGTGCCAAAGGTTCCTGAGGTTACAGGAGGTCTTGATGATTCAGAACCTGAAGATGTACTGGTCGGCGAAGAAACAGAATCCAAACTTGAAGGGGATGTAATTTCAAGGGAGAACCTTGGCGAATACATCTGGAAGCACCGCTTCTATGAGGGTGCAGGCAACTATTACTTTATAATCAATCCCAATATGCTCAAATCCTATAGTATTGAGATTAAAGTTCCGACAAAATATCTATGAATAAAAAAGAATCAAACTTTTTTTTAAATTCTTTATTTTTTTAAATCTTTTTTTATCTTTCAATTTTTTAATTCATTAATTTTTTAATTCATTCAATTTTTTTAGAATCTTCAAATTTTAAAAAAATATCTGCGTTTGAATTTTAAAAAATGCCCTTCAAAATACAGCATAAAAAAATGAGTTTAAGGAATAATTAAAATCAGAGAGGCATTATTTTGGCCCCTCTGTTTTTTCCTTAATAATGCCTTTTAATTAATCAATAAATTTATAGAACACAAATCATATGATTAATATAACAGGTATCTGATTTGCCGGATGATATTGACAGATTAATAGCTTTGCTTAATTCTACTGAAAAAAGTGAACGCAGAAAGGCGATAAAAGCACTTAAGGAGGCAGGCAAAGAGGCGTGTGTTCCTCTTTTAAAAGCTCTCAACAGCCCTGATGAAACTGTACGACAGAGTGCTTCCGAAGTGTTAGGCCTAAATTGCGCAGAGAGCCTTAATACTTTTTTAAATCTCCTTAAAACAGGCAGTGTCAATGCAAGGGACGGTGCGGCAAGGACTATAGGATTTATTTCAAAAGAAGGTGTCGCGGTTAATGAACAGCTTTATGCAATGCTTTTGGATGATAATTTTAAATCAAGAGAAGGCGCCGCTCTTGCTCTTGGATATTCAGCAGGGCCTTATGCACCGGGAATGCTTTGCAGCCTTTTGGCTGACAGCAATAAAAATGTAAGAGAGCAGGCTGCAAATTCTCTTGATCGCATAGGATGGAAATCAGGCAGCCAGACTGAAAAAGCATATTACAATCTTGTAAAAGAAGACTGGGATTCTCTAGAAAAGCAGGGGGAATATGCAATTCCTGCTCTTGAGTTTGGAATAAGAATCTCTGATGCCAAAGCAAGAAAAAAAATTGCCAATGTTCTTTCAAAAATAAAAAGTCAAAATGCGAACTCTCTGCTAAATCTTCTGCTTGAAGATTCTGATTCCGGAGTAAGGCTGGCCTGTGTCACTTCAATTGCAGAAAAAAGGGATGCGTCACTATTTTCGCTTCTTGTTGAGTGCATGAATGACACAGACCCTGACGTCAGAATTGAGGCTTCATGGGCACTTGAAAAAGCCGGATGGAAGCCTGAAAAATATTCAGAAAAAACAAAATCCCTGATGCTTCGCGGATATTACAGAGAGGTTGAAAGGATTGGTGAAGGAGCAATTCCTTCACTTGTAGAATTTTTGGGAGACGACATTTTTCAAAACAGGGAAAATGCATACAAAATACTATACACTTATGGAAAACCAGGTATTGATGCAATAAAAACGGCATCAGGCAGCAGTAATCCTGCAATACAAAAAGGCGCCCTCGAGGCTTTAGCTTATGTCAGAGAGCAGGAGATCAAAAATGAGGAGAAGAGAGCAGAAGATATTCTGAACAATCAAAAACAGAATTTTGAGCCGAATTCATATGAATACTGGGAAGAAATTTTAATCAAAGCAGGCTTTGGAGCGGAGATGACAAAGGTGTTTGCAAATTCATTCTCCCAAAAAGACCCTGTTGTAAGAATTGTTGCAGTTGAAAATTTAAAAAAATTCGGGAAATGCTCATCAGACATTCTTTTTTTGTTAACCGGTGATGAAAATGAGAATGTAAGAATTGCATCAATTGAGACGCTTGGAGAAATTTACGAGAAAAAATCAATACCTGTTTTGTTAAATCTCATTGAGGACGACAACGAAAAAATCAGGCAGGCCTGCGCCTACTCACTTGGAAAACTTCATGACCCGGCAACAATACCTGTATTAATCAGGCATTTTCAGGATACGGATGAAAATGTGCGCAGGGAATGCTCTTCTGCAGTTGCAAAGACGGGCAATACCGCAATTCCCTTCATTCAGAATATGATCTTTCACCCAAATCATCTGATCAGAATATCCTCCATCAGATCTCTTGGAGAGATAAGCGATCCGGCAGGAATTCCGCTGGCAACAAGATCTCTTAATGATACTGATGAAAATGTGCGAAGAGAGGCTATGGATGCACTTTTGAAATTCAGCAACTTTATGTTCAACTTCCTCATGATGGAGATTCACAGGGTCTGCATCCAGGGAACAAAGATGGAGAAGCTTGGGATGCTGAGTGTTCTTTCAAAAACAGGAGACCTGAGAGTTGTAAGCTATGTAAAAGAGTACCTTCGTGATGAGGATGAGGAGATAAGACGCAATGCAAAAACAATACTTGAGATATTTACTGAAAAAGAAATTAAAATTGAGCGTGAAAAATTAAAGGAGCATATCGGCAAAACCGCAAAACTGCTTAGAAGAAAGCTCACCCTTGATGATATAGAAACCCTTCTTGACAGGCTTTTAAATTCAGATGATTCAGATACGCTTGATATTCTTAAAAAGAAGTTAAACGCAAAGGAAATCGAAGAACTAATAAAACAGGCACGCTCGGATAAGAAGAAGGACACCTCAAAACTGCTTGGGAAAAAACTTAATCAGGAGGAGATTGATGAGCTTCTCTCACGCTCTGTTTATGTTGAAAACAATAAAACAACACAGCTTCTTGGCAAAAAACTCACACAGGATGAAATTGACGAGCTGATTACAAATGCATCCTCAAAAGAGGATGAACAGGTTGCAAAGAATATCAAAAAACAGCTTACCCAGAATGAAATTGATGATATAATCAAAAAAGAGCTTGAAATCAGGAAAAAAGTTGCGATGGAGGTCTCACGCCTTATTGTCGGGCTTAAGAGCGAAGATGCCCGGGTAAGAGAGGAGTACGCAGACAAAATTGTAAATATCGGAGAGCCTGCGGTAGAGCCTCTTTTGACAAACCTTAATAATAATACGCCAAAAATGCAGGATATTATTCTAAATCTTCTGATTAGAACGGGCAAACCCGGAATCAGGGGCATGATAAGGGTTTTAAATTACGGAAAGCCTGAAATAAAAATTATTGTTGCAGAAAGTATTGCCGGAATTAGTGATAATGAGGCTGCAAATGCGCTTCATGACAGGATTTATACAGAAAAAGACCCTGATGTAAAAAGAGTCTTTGTGGAGTGTTTTGGAAAACTCTCCGACAGCCGTGTCTTTGATATAATGAACTATGCATTAATGGACAAAAATCCGGGTGTCCGCGCCGAAGCTGTCAAGATTCTTGCACGGTTAAATGACAGAAGAGCAATTGAGCCTCTCATTTTACTTTTTGAAGATCAAAACCTTCAGATTCGCGATATGGCATCATCAGCCCTTGTATCATATAATAAATCAGCCGAAAAACCTCTTCTTGAAGCGCTAAGAAGTGACAAAAATGATTCATTCAAAGAGCTTGCAGCAAATACCCTTGAGTCGGCAGGGCTTGCTCCAAAAGAAAAGGATGATCTTGTCCGTTTTCTTATTGCAAAAAACAGATGGGAGGATATTTCCAGTACAGGACAGACTGCAATACGGCCTCTCTCTGAAGTGTTAAGTGATCTTTATTCTGCAAAAAGAATGAATGCACTTGATGCAATAATTGCTGTCGGCACTGATTTATCAGTTGCGCCTCTTTTGCATGCCCTTTTTGATATGGATGAAGAGATTGCAGAAAAATCACACAAAGCTTTGTTAAAACTTGGCATGACTGCATTGCCCAAATTAAAAGATGCAATGGATAATACTCCGGATGAGCTGCAAAAAGAATCATTAAGAGACCTTGTCATTAAAATAGAAGAGACTGAGAAGATAGCAAAACTGATTTCTGATAAGAAATGGGATGAACTTGAAAGATGCGGGCCAAAAGCTCTTAATCAGATATCAGTACTTTTAACCGATAAAAATTCAGATACAAGAATCAGTGCTGTCAGAATAATCGGCAGAATAAACACAGATGAATCACACAGGTATCTGACTCCTGCTCTTTTTGATAAGAGCACGACTGTCTCAAATCTTGCAAAGGCATATCTTATTAAAGCAGGAATCAGTGCAATCACAACCCTTGAAGCATATTTAAAAAGCCCCGGGTTTTTTGGGGACAAAGCTGTTGTTGAAAATCTGATAAAAACCATCAGGCATAATGAAAAAATCAGGTCATTTATTATTAATGATGACTGGGCAGGGCTTAAAAGAGAAGGAGGATCGGCATTCAGCGCTTTATCGGCCCTTCTAAAGAGCAAAAATCCAGAAAAAAGATATAATGCCGCACTATTAATTGCAGAGATTAATTC
>JAEWWL010000051.1 GCA_023396365.1 Methanobacteriota archaeon | reverse complement strand
GGGTTTTTGCGGCCTTAAAAGATGCCCTGTTATAAGCCGCTTTTATGCCAGAACACAGGTAAAGCCTGTTGAAAATTATATGGGTGAAAGCCCGTCTGTATTTATTGGAAGCTACAACTATCCGGCAATCACCGGCGGTCCTTTAATGATTGGTGAGAGTGACAACCCTGAAGGATGGGTTTCTAAAAATTATTCAATTGACGATATTGTATCAGTACGCTCAAGAACAATCAGGGGAAACAAACTGCTTTTAAAGCAGGCTGACTCGGTTCAGGAGATTGCAATATCGCAAAAGCCTGTTGACATTGAGGTTTCATTTCAAAAGCCTGTGAATTTTAATCTTCGCTTTGACGGAACGCTTGCTCCTGTCGGCCTTTCCGGTGAGATAAAAAAGATGGATGTTTTGGACAACGCGTATGTCCCAAGAATTGTTGATAAAATTACCTCAGACACTGATCTTCGTGCAACCGAAGGTATGTTTGAGCTTTACAAAGGCGGAATCGATGTCCATCACATCCAAAATGCCCTCTCTGCCGGGCTTATAGGCACAGGTAAAAGAAGAAAATTTGTTCCCACAAGATGGGGAATTACAGCAATTGATGACACCATCTCCCGGATGCTTAAAACCGGGGCGGCAAAATATCCTCCATTATCTGATATTCTGGTATTTTCAGGAATTCTTCATGCAAACCAGATTGTATGTCTTATGATTCCTGGTGATTTTCGTTATGAGATGATAGAGATCTGGGAGAAAAGCAGCCTTTGGGCAGGGGATAGCGAGGTTGTCGCCGCTGACGGCGAGTCGCTTAAGAACAAAAGAGAATATTCCCCAATCTCAGGTGCGTACTACTCTGCAAGACTTGCGGTTTTGGAATATTTAACGGATATTAGAAGGTCGGCAAGAGTAATTGTTGTAAGAAGAGTCACAGGCGATTACTGGGCGCCTTTGGGAACATGGGTGATAAGAGAGGCCGCCCGCCTTGCTCTAAAAAATCCGCCCGTTAAGTGTGATGACATAAATGAAGGCAGTGAGCTGGTTACAAAACTTCTTGGAAGCAGCAGCTGGCTCTCCTATGGAAACCTTCTCTCCACTGTAAAAACCCAAAAGACCCTTTTTGATTTTTAAGTATGCATTAAAGAGAAAAAGTGCAGTTTTTTGGTCAGGGGGATTTTTATTCTCTCTGCCCTGACTGGTTATTGAATCTTTCCTCAATTAACTGTATGGTCTCGATCTCATCCAGTCCCTTGTCGTCACGAAGCCTTATGAATCTTGGAAAACGAAGGGCATATCCCGCCTCATAAGTGGGGCTTTTCTGGATTTCCGCATATCCTACTTCAAATACAAGTTCAGGTTCAAAGACAACGCTGTTTTTAGATTCTGATATGACAGAGTCTTTTAAAAGCCCGTATAAAATTCCAAGCATCTCGTCTGAGATTCCGGTTGCAACCTTTGATACCGGCAAAAGCCTGAAGCTTTCATCCCTGCATGCAAGAAGAAATGAGCCGAACATCTTTGCCCTTTTTCCTTCTCCCCACTCTGCACCGATTACCGCAAGATCGATTGTGTCAACCGCAGGTTTAATCTTAATCCAGTCCTTTCCGCGGACTCCCGGTGTGTAATTTGCAGAAAGGGATTTTATCATGATGCCCTCATGACCGTCTTCAAGGGCTTTTTTGTAAAATGATTCTATGTATTCTATATCATCGGAAACAACCTGCGGTGCAACAAAATTTTTGACATTTCTCTCTAATATCTCTCTTCTTTTAAAAAAAGGCTCATCAATTAATGTTTCACCGTCAATGAAGATTATATCAAAAAGATTCGGGACAAGCTGTATGCTTTCCATATGCTCCAAAACATCATGCTTTCTTCTAAATCTTCTCAGTACATACTGGAACGGAAGCGGCTTTTTGTCTTTTACAGCAATTACCTCGCCGTCAAGAATTACGTCATGCTCTGTTGCTGATGAAAGCATTTCAGCGACATCAGGGATTGCGTCTGTAACCTCCTCAAGTTTTCTTGAGTAAATCCTGCATTTTCCATCTTTTTTATGAAACTGAAACCTTGTTCCGTCGTATTTGTATTCAGCGGCTGTTTTTCCCTGTTCTTTTATAATATCGGCAATCTTCCCCTGCTTTGCCAGCATCATTTTAACAGGCCTGAAGAGCTCGACTTTTACTTCTTTTAAAGCATCTTCGCCTTTTTTTGCAAGGAGGGCAACTTCACCGAGATCGTTTGATGCCTGATAGGCATGCTCAACCAGACTTGAAGGGACTAAAAAAGCCTTTGAAACAGCCTCTCTGATGTTTCCCTCACCGATTCCGATGCGAAGCTCTCCAAGCATTAGTCGTGAGATGTATCTGGCCTCTTTGGGCTTTGCATTTGAAAAAAGCCTCTTAATAACTTTCAGCTTCTCCTTCTGCGAGCTGTTTCCGCCAACTTCGGATATATACAAAAAATCCCTGTATACGTCAGTAAGGTCAGGAGGCTCGGAAAAAAAAGATGTCTGCTCTTTTTTTGATAGAAGAATTTCGATTGCACGTCCGGCATCGCCGCCGGAGTTAATCTTTTTAATAACAGTCTCCCTGTTTTTTCCGGCAACGTATGCAACCGCTTCATAAACAAGATTCGGACCTACTCCTGTTTTTTCAGGACTATAATCCGGAAAAATTCTCCCCATTAAAAACCTGACAAATACCGGGAGCTCTTCGTCGGAGAGTTCTGAAAGGACCTGTGCAACGATGTCAATTGAATCAAGCCTGCCTTTTGTCTCTTCTATTTTTTCGCATATATCTGAAAACTCACTAAAAAGCATATGAATAATCCCCGTCTTTATATTTTCAGTGTATCGCAGGTCTGATACTGCAGTGAAACACTTATCTCAACATCGCAGCAGAAAAGCCCTGCACTTTTTCTTGCTGTTTCAAGCGCCTTTACGGGAGTGTTATTCTCCTCGCTTAAGTGTGCAAGAATAAATTTTCCAACATCTCCGCCGGTTTTTTGGATAAATTCAGATGCGGCGGTGTTTGAAAGATGCCCCCTGTTTACATCCCTTATTCTCTCCTTTAAAAATTTAGGGTAAGGGCCGGTTTCAAGCATTAAGGGGCAGTGATTGGATTCAATCACCACGGCATCGCAGGAGCAGAGCTTATCAGACATTTTGTCGGTTATATGCCCGGTGTCTGTGCAAAAGCCAAGTTTTGATCCGTTTTCTGATATGCAGAAACCACAGGGATCGCAGGCATCGTGATATGTTGAAAAGGGTTCTATTTCAAAACCATCCAGCTCAAATCTTTCATCAGTCCTGCATGCCAGCATAGAGATATCCTTATTTGAGCATCTTTTGTCTTCAAACTGCCAGAGTGTCCCCTGTGTTGCAAAAACAGGGACATCAAGCCTCCTTGCAAGAACATCAAGACCTTTTATGTGATCCGAGTGTTCATGTGTAATTAAAATCCCCTTGATCAGTTCAGGATTTCCGCCGGCTGCCAAAAGGCGCCGGAAAGTCTCTTTTGCACTAAGTCCTGCATCTATAAGAAGTGCGCCGCTTTCGCCCTCTATGTATGTGCAGTTTCCCTTGCTTCCGCTTGCAAGGACTGTTATTTTCATTAATGATATATTGTGTTTTATTCTGTAAATGTATTTACCATCCCGCAAAAAAATAAAAATCTCAATAAGGAAAAAAAAGCCTGATTATTTTTTTAATGCCGGGGTCGTTTTTAAGCATAAACCAGGGCAAAAAAATTTTTTAACCTGGCTGCAGTTAAACAAAAAAAGATGTAAAACTATTTTTTTCCGTATTTCTCAATTGCGACAAGTATTGGTGCAATTGTTCCTGAATGAATGCATCTTCTGATATATTTTGCAAGGCGCCTGTTGTATTTAATGTGCGCCATCTGAAAGCCTGTTAAAAAGCCAAAGCACAAAGTTACAATGGCTAAAAAAATAATTCCCAGAATGTCTGTCATTTTATCCATAACTCCTATTAATCAGGAGATGTCCTCCATCTCATTGATAAACGGCTCAAATGAATCATCGTCCCTGCATTTTTCTGCCGCTGTCATAAACCTTTTCCGGTAATAGAAATTCATTACAGTATATCCTGAAATAATTCCGATAATGGAGCAGATTATTACAACCACAACCCCGAGAAGAATATCAATCATCAGTAATCCCTTCTGGTGAATATGGTATCTGTTTATAAAAAGTTTTTCATAAATAAATCAGCAGATGGCAAATAACCCGCACTTTTGAGATGAGGTGTAATTATTTTTAAAAGCAGAAGAAAAAATCAGCATTCATTTTAAAAATTATTCAGAAAAATCAATCATTAAATTATTCAGGAAAATGATTTAAAAAAAACTGATAAAAAAATTTTTGAATCAGCTGAAAACATGAACCGCAGCTGCCTTGAATGTAAGATAAACCCTGTCATTTTCCAAAAGGCCCATATCATAAAATCCTCTTTTGGTAAGGACTGTCACAAAAGGTATTCCCACATCCACTCTTATCTGCACCATTGTTCCGTTTTCAGAAATGCTTACGACACTGCCCTCAAAGGAATTTCTTGCCGGGGTATTGAGAGGCTCTTTTGAGATGAGAATATCCTCCGGCCTTACAGATGCATAAATATCTCCAAAAAGCCCTGTAACTGATGATGAGATATTAAGACCGTCAACAGTTATTATTGAGCTTCCTTTCCCAGAAGAGATTTTTCCCCTGAATATATTTTCAACACCGACAAATCCGGCAATAAAACGGCAGTTAGGTTTTGAAAAGACCTCGTCAGGGGTTCCTGTCTGGATTATCTCACCTTCGTTCATGACAGAAACACTGTCTGCGAGTGAAAAAACCTCCTCAAAATTATGTGTTACATGAATAATTGTTGTCCTGTAAATTTTGTGAAGGCTTTTTAGCTCCTTTCTTAATTTTTCTCTTGTATTAATATCAAGCGCACTTAAAGGCTCATCCAGAAGGAGAACATCAGGCTCCAAAACCAGCGCTCTTGCAATAGCTGTTCTCTGCTTTTCGCCTCCGCTCAGGTTTATGGTGTCTCTTTTTAAAAGATGTGATATTTCCAGAATGTCCGAGACCTTTGAAACTTTTTTTCCAATATCAGACGGGTGCATCCCTGAGATTTTAAGCCCGAAAGCAATATTGTCATAAACAGATAAATGCGGAAAAAGAACAAAATCCTGGTATACCATTGTAATTCTTCTGTCTTTTGGATCTTTTGAGGTGATATCCTCATCTTTAAGAATTACCTGTCCGGAATCAGGAATATAAATTCCGGCAATAGTCTCTAAAAGAATTGTCTTGCCTGCACCTGTCGGCCCAAGTATTACTCTGTATTCGCCGTCTTTTACATCCAGGCTTACTTTTTTTAGTGAAAATTCACCAAGCTCTATTGAGACATTTTTTGTTTTAAGCATCAGATCACTTTTTTAGATATTTGTTGTTCCGCCGTATCTTTCAAAAACAAACAATGAAACTACTGCTATTGCAATAAGTATCGCCGCGGCTGATGTTGCCATGTCAAGATCTCCTGTTGACATATTCAGGTATACTGCAACAGGGAGGGATTCGGTCTTCATTCTGGTTGCACCTGCAACCATCAGCGCCGCACCAAATTCCCCCATCGCCTTTGACCATGTTATGACAGTTCCGGCAATCAGCCCGTTTCTTGCCATAGGGAGAGTCACCTGCGTAAATGCGGTAAATTCAGTGCACCCAAGAGTCCTTGCAACATATTCGTATCTTGGATTTATGGACTGAAAAGAAGACCTTAGTATTCTAATCATAAACGGCATGTTTACAAAAAACTGCGCTGCCATGATTCCAAGGGGTGTGAATATAAACTCAATTCCGGCTGCTGCAAGCGCCTGACCGGGTGCTGTCTTTGAAAAGAATAATAAAAGGCCGACACCTGCAACAAGCGGGGGAAGTGCTAGCGGGATATCTATAACTGTATTGATGAGGTTTTTTAAGGGAAATTTATACCTTGCAAGTGCATAAGCAACAGGGATTGCGAATAATATGCAAAGAACTGTTGAAATAACAGATGTTACAAGTGAGAGGTAAATCGCAAATCCAATCTCTTCTGATATGATGCATTCAAAAAGGCTTTCGTAACCCGGATATGTAACAATAAGAATAAGGACAATCAGGATAAATGCGGTCAGCAGGACACCTGTTCCTATTGAAAACCGCTTCAGCCATGAATGCCTTATATCACTCAATTTTGGTTCTCTCCCTGTCGCGAAGCCCCTTTGGAGTTGCATTCCACTCTTCTATATCATCAATATGCTTTTCGTCTACCCATCCGCTTTTAACCTCCTCTCTGTGGTCAAATCTGTATACATAAGGCTTGATGTCTAAAAGGGGTGTTCCGTCAAGGATGTCAACAGCACTGATTTTAAGCCTGTTTCCATTAACTTCCAGGAGATTTACTATTGAAAATCCGATGGGATTTGGGCGGTTGAAGTGCCTGATTGCAAAAATTCCTTTTGGATTTTCACCGTCAAGGAAAGGCTCGCGAATCAGCTTCAGACCTGTTGCCCTGTCAAAGTGGTAAAGAATAATCAGGTGGGTAAACTTTTCTATGTCCTTAAGGCCGTCAGTGTATTCAGGATATAGTTCAATCTCACCTTCTGACGGGTTGAAAATCCCCTGTATAGGTGTGTTTTCCTGATCTGTGTGTTCTGAGTGAATAATTCCTATAGGGTGGTATACAATATCCTTTCCTTTCCATTCATTTAATTTATCTTCTGATGCCATGTTTAACCTTAATATTAGTTTTATTAGGATTTTAATTTCAAATTGTAAGGATTATTATATGCAGTTATTCATTTACACTAAGACCTGTTCAGAAATCCTGCATAACTGATGATTATTCAATCTCATCCAAAATTACATATCATCCAAAATTTTTTTTGCCCGCTTGCAATTATTCAGTAACTGATTGTATAAAAAAACCAACCGGCTTCTTTTGAAAAATAATTAAATATTGTATTTTTCATCAGGATACGGTGTAAATCCGTTCTTCTTAAAAATTGCCTTTCCGCCTTCATCAGATGCGACAAAGTCTAAGAATTCTTTTGCAGACAGAGGCTGCTTTGAAAATGAAAGTGTTCCTATCGGGACAATTTTAATCAGATTCTGCTCATCGGGAATGTATACAATCTCCATATTTTCCGGCTTATATAAATCTTCCCAGATTATTGCGGCATCCGCATTTCCAAGGACGATATCTGTTACAATCTCATTTACGGTTGCTCTCGCGACAACCACATTAGACATTGCCTCTTCTTCAATTCCGTTTTTTCTGAATATATTTTTGGCAATGATTCCAAGCGCCATGCTCTTTGAATCCCCTGATGATATTTTTACTCCGGGATTTGCCATATCATTAAGTGATTTAATCTGCGCCGGATTTCCCTTTGGAACAGCAATCACAGGAACATGATAGGCGATTAAGGCCTCATCTGCAATATATCCCTTATCTTTTGCAACCGAAAAGTCTGTTGTTGCACCTGGCATGTAAATGTCGCCTTTTTGTGTTAGCTCCATCTGTGATAAAAGCTGACCTGAGCCTGCATAGGTATAAGTCACAGAATTGCCTGTTTTTTCTTTATATGCAGCTCCTATCTCCTCCATCGGTGTTTTCATTCCTGCACCGCAGTATACTAAAAGCTCCACTTTTTCTGATGCCTGCTGTTTATCCTCTGCACCTGATTTACCGGGACTGTTATCTCCGGTGCAGCCGCAGAAAAAGACAGAAAAAATAATCATTGGAATGAGAATTGCATAACCAGAATTTTTCATCATCAATAAAGGTTGATGCTGGTAAATAATTAAAATGTATTGATTTATTTGATTGTTTATTGAGGGGTGTTAATATAATATAGTTTACTTATTTATTGGCAGCCTAAAAAGCGCAGGCAATATATGGTTTCTCCTTTATCCATAATTTTTTTAAAAGTAAAAGGCACACCGGAAAAATACATCCGGGGCTTTAATTTATCTGATTTTAAATAAAAAGCCTTAAATTATGAATTAATCCGGCGGACCAAAAACTTGATCTTCTTCTCAGTAATGTATTTATCATCTGAGGATATATCACCAAAAGTGGTACCTGTGAAATTTACTATGATTACAGAATTGTTACCTCCCGGGTTGGGTGCACCATATGAATCTGAGCAAATCAAAAGTTCTTATTGTCGAAGATGAGGCTATTCTTGCATTATCTGTAAAGGAGCTTGTTTTAAAATACGGCTATGAAGTGGCCGGCATGGCTTCAAATTTCACAGACGCAGTCAGGATTTCAAAAGAAGAAGCGCCTGATCTTGTCTTAATGGACATCCGGATAAACGGAAATAAGGACGGTATTGATACTGCACGTGAAATAAAGGATATATGTGGAGCATCTGTTGTTTTTATTACAGCATACAGCGACTCGGTTCTTTTTGAAAGATGCCTGTCCATAAATCCGTCGGGATATATTGAAAAGCCTTTTCGTGAGCAGGAGCTTAGAAATGCAATCCGTATAGCACTAAACCAGCGCTTATTTAATATGGGCCGGAATAATACTTTTTTTAAAACATAAACCTGCTTATATTCTCTCTTATTTTTTGCAAACTTTAATTCTGCTTTGGCTCAAAAGAATCTACAGGTTTATATGTTAAAGGAGCTGGATGTCAGAACATGGGTTGCCAACAGAAGAACCGGTATCTCCGGAGTATCTGAGAGCGTATCTGCAATAATTGAGAACGTAAGAAAAAACGGTGACGCGGCACTCTTTGAATATGCCAAAAAATTTGACAATATTGAGCTTGAAAGCCTTCGCGTATCAGAGGATGAAATTGAGGATTCATATGAAAATGTTGATACAAAGATTGTTGAATGCCTCATTGAGGCAGAGGCGAGAATAACAGAATTTCATGAATACCAAAAAAAAGACGATCTCTGGCTTCGCCAGGTATGCCCGGGTGTTACGCTTGGAGTAAAGACAACTCCTCTTAAAAGGGCAGGCTGCTATATCCCGGGCGGCCGGGCATCATATCCTTCAACTGCTCTAATGACTGCTGTTCCTGCAAGGGTCGCCGGTGTTTCAGAGATATGCGGATGCACACCGCCTCCGGCAAATCCACTGACAATTGCTGCCTTTGACATTGCAGGAGTTTCTGAAATTTATCGTGTCGGAGGAGCACAGGCGATTGCTGCAATGGCGCTTGGAACAGAATCTATAAAGCCTGTTGATAAAATTGCGGGTCCAGGAAATGTGTATGTCACGGCAGCCAAGATGTTGCTTAGGGAATATGCAGAGATTGACTTTCCGGCAGGCCCGTCTGAAATAGGAATAATTGCAGACTCATCTGCAAATCCTGCCTTTATCGCTGCAGATATTCTTGCTCAGGCAGAGCATGATCCAAACTCCGCATGCATTCTTGTGGCAACCAAAAAAAGCATTGCTGACAAAGTATCCGAAGAGCTAAAAAAGCAGATTGTGACAGCACAGAGAAGAGAAATAATCGACAAGGCTCTATTAAACTCCGGATATGCTATAGCAGACTCGGTTGAGGATGCTGTTTTAATAATGGATGAAATTGCACCTGAGCATCTTTCAATACAGGTATATGACCCGCTTTTGGTATTGAATATGGTAAGAAATGCAGGCTCGATATTTGTAGGGCCTTATGCACCTGTTGCATTGGGTGATTATGCATCGGGAACAAACCATGTCCTTCCAACAGCAGGTTATTCAAAAATTTACTCCGGGCTTAATGTGAGCCATTTTACAAAGACATCAACCGTGCAGATTATTGACAGGGACGGAATTGATGAAATCGGAGATATTGCACAGACTC
This sequence comes from Methanobacteriota archaeon, assembly GCA_023396365.1. GTDB lineage: Archaea > Halobacteriota > Methanomicrobia > Methanomicrobiales > Methanomicrobiaceae > Methanomicrobium. Next base: position 33,784 of record JAEWWL010000051.1, on the reverse strand, counting down.
TTGCCGATGCAGAAGGGCTTTATGCGCATGCAGAATCGGTAAGAATCAGAAGAAGATAAAAATATAAAAAACCGGAAAAATCAGAAGAGATAATCATCTCTTTTGCTGCCGGTTCCAAGCTCTTTTCCCAAAACCTCTCTCTCTTCTGAATCATAAACTTCTGCAGAATCATGTGATTCATTTGTCAAAACAGGCTTTTCTATCTCTTCTTCATCATCAGATATTCCTGAATAGTCTATTTTGGATTTTGGAGCAGCCGGCTTTTCTGCAAGCTCTTCTTTATTTTCAAAGACATCGTCATAATCCTCACCGGCCTCATATGACTGATAATAGTCTTTTGCATATGCATTACTTATATTCCTTGCACCGTCCTGAATGTCAAGAATAACAGATCCAAGCTCGCAGAGAATCTTTTGGGATTCACTTCCCCATTTAATAACTGTCCTGTCCTGAAGAGATCCTGTGTTTAGGTTTTCATTCTTGCCTTTGATTACTATAGATGCCTCTTTAAAACCAGCTGCAAATGACAGTAAAAAGGCAATGAGCCCTGCAAGTGCAACAGCCAGTCCGCCATAGAGCTGATTTCCCAAAGCAGTATTCAGAGTGAAAAATATTGATGTGGTCGGACTATACACTCCGAATAAGCCTGCTGCAAAAATAACTGCGCCGAAAAAAGCAATGAAAAAATTTACAGGTTTCTTCTCATAGATTTCCAGGCCCCTTATATCCTCGATTTTCATATCCTGTGTAAAAGACGGCCTGTTCATCTTTGATGCCGCTTTGGTCATACCATAAAAAATCAGGCGCTTTGATGTAACCGCAATAAAAAGAGATGCCTTCTGCGGTTTTTTCATCTCAAATCCCCTGTATTCCTTTATAATATCCTCATTGGCTGATAATTTGATATAATCTGAAACAGATGGCATTGTTAAAAATAAACTTGTTCTTGTGAAGTATAAATTATTCCTATCTGTGTTTTATAAAATTCAGTGATATACCAAAAAAATAAAAAAAAGTTAAACGCCGTACCTGTAGTACGGGTAATAGTCAGTATTTTGATTTTTATCATCGATTTCCAGTGTGTTAATTATCTCTGACAGGTTGTTTAGGTCAGACATTACAATCCTGCTGTTGGATATTGTATACAGATAGTCATCCATGAAGACCGGGCGCCTGACAGGGTTGTGGCTGTACCAGTAATTTTTATTTTCAGTTAATTCCTGCTGCACCTTTCCTTTCAAAATGAATTTATAATCAGGTCCGACTCCAAAGACATATGCGCCGTTCCAGCTTCCCCTCGAATATGAGTCTTCATATCTGCTGTCTTCAACCGGCACCTTTGTTATTTCATATACGGGAATGACCATGATATTTTTATTGTAGTCAAATAAAAACGCCCGGTGATCAGAAAGCACCTCGGAATTTGTTCCGGACTCCCCGATAATAATTTCATCATCAAGAACCGGGTTATTTAAGTCTGCAACATTAAAAAGAGCAATCTTTAATCCCGAAGCTGTGACTCCTCCCCACTTATTCTCTTCTGTTGATTTTCCAATTCCGATAATGTGTGTCTTATCATAAGGGTGCAGGTAATCCGAGTACCCCGGAATCTTGAGTTCGCCTAAAATTCCCGGCTGCCGCGGATTTGAAAGATCGATTACAAAAAACGGATCCATCTGCTTGAATGTAACAAGATACAAAAGATCGCCGGTGAAACGTGCTGAATAGATTCTCTCATCAGGTGCAATGTGCTCCAGTCTTCCGATTGTCTTTAAGGATTCATCAAGAACATAGACACAGCTGTACATAAAAGACTCGTCATTTCCGTATCCGGACACTGTTGTTGCAACTCTTAGGTTCTTTTCAAATTCATCAAGGGACCACTGGTTCAAAAGCGATCCTGAAACAGTTCCTGTTGCCCTGTATTTAATATCGCCTTTGTCAATTGAAAATCTGTGTATTACAGTGTTCTGCCTCTCTTCATATACAGGTTTTATGCCGGCCGCCGGTTCAATGCCAAAGTCACTGCTGTATGGAAGATACCGTTCATAGGCCATGTAGATGTTGTTCTCTGAGACATACAGCGTATTGTCCCATCCTGTAAGGAATGCCCCGGACTTTACATCCTTTCCATCTTTGATGCAAAATGATGTTACAGTATGCATGACATAACTGTATTCATTTATTGGAGGGCACCAGACATCCGGCTTTGCAATAATTTCTCCATCCTGCCTTACAACCGGCATAATATTTTCACTGTACCCTGAAACTGAATTCCTGCTGACTGCATAAATGTAGTCACCAATCATCCTTGAATTCTCATAGGTTCCGGGAAGTTGTATCTCTCTTAAAATCTTTGGATTATTCCTTTCAGAGATATCGTAAACAGTTGCAAGTGTAATCTGTTCTGTTACCGGAACAGGCGCCGTTGTTTTTGCAGGGGTGATCCACCTTTCAGTGTAGTGGTTTGAAAAAACAACCAGCATGTCATCTTTTAGGAAAAGAGCAGAGCAGCCCTGGCCTTTTATACTTCCTTCATATACTATTGATGCATCTTTGGGCGGGTAGCTGTCTGCAATCAAAAGCCTGTTCCTGCTTACAATATAGATGTATTTGCCGTCATTTTTTACAAAATCCGCCTCATCAACACCTTTTACCTGAATATTTGTCTGTGAATAGTCAGATGCAGAAGACCCTTTTGATGCTGCCGGTGCTGATGTGGGTGCCATTGTCGGTGCCGGAATAGGCGGGGATGACATATCTCTTCCCTCAAAAGAGGCTTCATATGAAATCTCCTCCTGTGAAGCCTTGTTCATTCCGACTCCCAAAAAAGCGTCAACTATCGTATCAGGCCCGAAGTATTCATAATTTTTCTGGTATTTTTCAAGAAAACTTTTTAATTCAGCATCAGATGTGATTTTTATTATCTCACCGGATGGTTCTTCTTCTTCAAAATATCCTGCAATTGAAATTGCAAAAATACCTGCCACAACCACAGCTCCTGCGGCTATAAGAACAGTCAGTATTTTTATTTTGTTTATTTCAGTCACTTTTAATTCACCTCAGACAGCTCACATACAAAGTCCTGATTAAATGAACCTTAATTTAATACTCTTGCCTTATCCTGTGATAATAACTGCCTTAACTTCGAAATTTTTAGAAGTAAGAAAAAAAGACAAAAAAATTCTTTAGCCTGGTTTTTGGTTATAATGTCTGTTATATAATCGAAAATGGCGCCGGAATGAAATAAAGGGATATGAAGATGCAAATAAAAATAATATATGGAAGAATCATTGCAAGCACTGCTCTTCCTGTTGAAATATCATGAAGCTCTCTTAATGCAGCTGTCTGGATTATAAGCGCCCAGATGCCTGTGATTATTCCCACAACAGGAATCCATCCCAAAAAAAGAGCCGGTGATGAAGAGTAGCAGACTGCCTTTAAGGACTCAAAAAGCCCGTTTTTTCCTTCTACAATTATCACGAATATATGTATGAAAACTGCATTGACAAAAAAATTGATTATTGTCAGAAAATACATCAGAAAAATCAGATTTAAAAGGCCTGTTTCTTTAAAATAATCATAGTTTATTATCGGTTCTATGTCAAAGAAAATTGCTGCCGACAATAAAACCGAGTAGAAAAATGCTGTTAAAAAAATAAAGACAAATACTTCAGAGAGACTTCTCTTTTTAATTTCGCGAAGTGTTGTTAGAGGTCTTTTGATTATTCCAAAGGCATCAGGGATTATTTTTAATGCACCTTTTCTAATCGTTTCAGCTGAATTTTTAAGGTTAATCATTTAATTATTCCCTTGGACTTATCTTTTCGGACTGTCTTTTAGGCAGTCGGTTATAGTAAGCTGGCTTTTTGTCTTTGAATTATCGCCTTTTTCTAAATTATTAATCATTGAACCGGAGGTTTTTGATCTGTAGACAAAACTTTCTGTTCTTTTTCCCCATAAAAGTTCACCGGCCCTGGCGGATTTTAAATCTTCTGATATTTCATGGACTGTTGCGCTGATATTGTCTGCAAAATGCACTGTCCATGCCTCAGGTGTCTGCGGCTTAGTCTCTGCGTATTCACCGTGATGCGACTGTATTATATGGAGGATATCCTGGTATGTGTCGGCATCGGCAAAGGCAGTATATCGTGAAAGCATCTGCATTGCAGGAGTGATATGTCCAAGAAGCGAATATGAGGGATTTGGTGAGTAGTAAAGCCCTTTCTTTTCAAATGTCATGCATTTTCCGATGTCGTGCAAAACCGCGCCTGCCAAAAGGACATCGCGATTAAGATGTAATCCTGCAAGACTTTCAGAAATTTTAAGAGATATTTCCGCAACCTCAAGTGTGTGTTCGCAAAGTCCGCCTGTATAATCATGATGCTTTGTCTTTGCAGCAGGCTTTTCAAAAAAACCGTCTGATTTTTTTATTGCAGTAAGAACCAGATTCCGTATGCCTTCGTTTGCAATGGAATTGCAGAGTGAAAGCAGCTTTTTTTTGTTTTCTTCGATGTCGGCAGGAGAATATATGTAATCCGATGCTGTGACTTTTTTTGGGTCGGCAAAATTTTTCAGGTATTCAATTCCGTCATTTATGTTGATTACCAGTTCATCATTGTATTTATCGGCTTTACCTGCAATCCTGAAGACCTGCCCTTCATTATTGAGTATAAATCTGAATGCATCCTCAATCTGATTAGAACCGGAGTTATACTGTCCCCATATCCTGCATGAAATTTTTCCGGTGCAGTCAGATATGCTGCAGGCAATGTATTTGCCGCTTCTGCCTGTCCGAAGTGACGGACTTTCAATTATAAAATACGAGTCTACCGCTGTATTCGACGCAACTGATTCTGCATATATCTTTTTCATCGCTTATCTCTCCGGGCTTTTTTAAAAAAATCTGATTTTTAAGAGATTGGGGTGCACTCCTGTAAAATCAATACTTTTTTCCATCAGGCATTGCCAGATATGCAAATACCTGGCATGCAATCTCTTTCTTTGATTTCAGGCCCTGTGAATTGGGATTTTGCTTTGTTTTTTAACAGCCGAGTTTTTCAAGCACTGTCTCTGCAAATGCCTCTGATGCTGTCGGGTGGTTTGCAGTGACGATATTTAAATCTGATACTACCGCAACTTTGACGTAATTTGCTCCGCCCTGCCTTAACAGCTCAATCGATGCGGGTGTCTCAAAAACTGTTGCCTGTCGTCCCTTAAGAATTCCGGCCCTTGAGAGAATAACAGGTGCGAGGCAGATTGCACCAATAACCTTGTTTTTGGAATAAAAATCCTTTACAAGCCCGACAAGAGAGTCTTCCTTCCATAAAAAGTCGCTTGCACCAAGACCTCCGACAATAACGATGCCGTCATAGTTCTCCTCTTTTGCATCAGAGATTAAAATGGACGCTTCCTGGATGCCTCCCATCATGCCTTCGCATTCGCCTGTCTTTGTAGAGGCGACATCAAAATCTATTCCGGCTTCATTAAAAATTTTCGCAGGTATTTCAAATTCCTCTTCGCGGTATCTTTTAGGGGCAATAACCATCAGAACTTTCATAATATTCTCCATAAATCTCAGTTGTTGTATGTAAATAGTGGATTTGTATTTGCAATAATATTACTGTTAATAATTTTTTGCGATTGAATTTTTACCTTCGATGATAAATTATTAGCTGATGAATTATTTAAAAGATTTAAAGGAAAACGGACAGCTTGCAAATCCCTATTTCTGCCTTATGGGAATTAATGCCGAAAGCTTTAATGAAGGCTCTGCTGTTCTTTCAATGGATGTGCGCCCTGATATGCTAAACGGCGCAGGCTGGCTGCAGGGAGGAGTTTATGTCTCTTTAATTGATGAGGCAATGGCTCTTTGTGTCTATACTCATTTAAATGAAGGGGAAAGAATTGCAACTGTTTCAGAAACTACGAATTTTTACAGGGGAGTTCGGGAGGGAAGGATAATTGCAAGGGCGCGTGTTGTAAGGCGCGGAAGAAAAATAATTTTTACAGAAGGATTCTGCTTTTTAGAAGGTGATGAATCAAATCTGCTTGCAGGAACAACGGCTTCTTTTGCAGTGCTCTGATAAAAAAGGAATCAAAAAATTAAACAAAAAAAGATTGGATAAATAAAAAATTTACCAAAACAAAAAAAAAGAAAAAGAAAATTATAAAAAACAAGATTTAAACAAAAAAAGAAAAAAAAGAAAAAAAAGAAAATCAGGATATTAAGATAAAATAGACAGGACCAGAATCCAAAATCAGGGTAATCAGATGAAAAATAAAAATAAACCAGAATAAATCCTGAAAATCTCATACATTTTCCTGAATTATTTTTTTTAAATATGTGTGTGCAATTGAAATTTTTCAGCAGCAACTAAATGTTGTGTGCAGCCATTTTGCATATGCCTCTTTTCATGTGCGCACAATAAAGCAAAAAATCTAAAAATATTTTTTTATTTTGATTTGGTCATAAGTTAAAATACTTAGGATTAAACTTTTTTATCCGAAGAAAAGATGAGAAAGGCAATTTTTTCTGAGAGCTGCTCTCTTTTAAAACACACCATTTAGAAGTTCTCTATTTAGGCAATCCGTCATTTTATTTCCTTTCAGGGATTAATAATATGATATATTTATTTTTGGAGAGGGTGTCTTGAAATACATAGTCGTTACAGGCGGAGTGATGAGTGGTCTTGGAAAGGGAATCACCACTGCATCTATTGGCAGAATCCTGAAAAACAGGGGATACAGTGTTACTGCTGTAAAAATCGATCCCTATCTTAACATTGATGCCGGAACTATGAATCCCGCACAGCACGGAGAGGTCTTTGTCTTAAAAGACGGCGGTGAGGCAGACCTTGATCTTGGAAATTACGAGCGTTTTTTGGATATCAGTCTTACATCCGATCATAACATAACAACAGGAAAGGTTTACCAGACTGTCATTGAAAAAGAAAGGCGCGGGGATTATCTTGGTGCAACTGTTCAGATTATCCCGCACATTACTGATCAGATAAAGGAATTTATCAAAACTGCTGCACAAAATTCAAACGGAAACGGCAAAGCTGAAATCTGTCTTGTCGAAGTCGGCGGAACAGTCGGTGATATTGAGAGCATGCCTTTTCTTGAGGCAATACGCCAGATGGTTGGAGAGATGCAAAAGGAGGACATTGCACTTGTGCATGTAACTCTTGTTCCTGAAGACAACATGGGAGATCACAAGACAAAACCGACACAGCATTCGGTTAAAGTTCTCCGCGAGCTTGGTCTTCACCCTGATGTGATTGTCGGAAGAAGCGAGACTGTGATGAGCAGCTCTACAAAAAAGAAGATATCCGATTTCTGCGGTGTTGCACAAAAAGCCGTAATCTCCGCGGCTACTGCAAAAGACATCTATGAGGTTCCGATTGAGATGGAAAAGGAAGGCATTGCCGGCGTGGTTAAAGATCTTCTCCACCTTGAGGAGAGGCCGACTGACAATGACTGGTACAGGGTTGTAAGCCGTGAATATACCCGGCGTGCAACAGTTGCAATCGTCTCAAAATACGGAATTGAGGATGTCTACATGTCGATTAAGGAGTCGTTAAAGCATGCCGGAAGAAGCCTTTCTACCGAGGTTGATATCAGGTGGATGGATGCTGAGACATTCGATGAAGCAGAACTTGCAGACGTTGACGGAATATTAATCCCCGGCGGATTCGGCCCCCGCGGAATCGAAGGAAAAATCAGGGCGATAAAATATGCCCGCGAGAACAACATCCCTTTCTTAGGCTTATGTCTTGGTTTTCAGCTTGCCGTAATTGAATTCTGCAGGCATGTAATTGGCTGGGAGAATGCAACATCAGAGGAGATGGGGGATGGAAAGCATGTTATTGCAATACTTCCCGAACAGGAGGATGTAACCAGGCTTGGCGGAACAATGAGGCTTGGCGACTGTGAGGTTGATATTAAAAAAGGAACAAATATCGAAAAGCTTTACGGCGCAGTGAAGGTTATCGAGCGCCACCGCCACAGATATGAGGTAAACCCTGAATTCATATCAGATATTGAAAAGGCAGGTCTTGTCTTTTCAGGCTCATGCGGACCGCGTATGGAAGCCTGTGAAATTCCCCAGAAAACCTTTTTCCTTGCTACACAGTTCCACCCCGAGTTTAAATCGACACCCACACACCCTTCACCCCCGTATCTTGGGTTTGTGAAAGCATGCGCAGATAAAAGAACTGCTGATTAAAAAAAGAGCTGAAGAGGCCCTAAATCCTGAAATCTTTTTCAGGAAATGAAGGTTTTGTTAAAAAACCGCCTGTAAAAACACAAATTAACCCAAAATCCAAAAAACCCAAATCAAAATACCACCTGAAAAAAGCCAAAAAAATTCAAAAGTCAGGTCAAACCAGAAAAAAACAAAACCTGACCAAAATCAAACCAGACAAAAATAAAACAAAAAAAATCCGATTCCCCGGATGATACAAAAATTAAAAAAAAATCAAAACTGCTAAAGGATGATTAAAATGATAAATGCCGAGAAATTTATTGCAAAGGCAATAGAAGAGATAAAAGATAAATCAAAAGGAAAAAAGGTTGTAATGGCGCTATCCGGCGGTGTTGACTCATCGGTTTGCGCCGAGCTTGCAAGGCGTGCAATTGGTGAGAACTTAATGCCAATCTATGTCGACACCGGCCTTATGAGGAAAGGGGAGACTAAGAGGATAAAAGAGCTGTTTTCAGACTTAAATCTCCTGACCATCGATGCCGGCGCTGAGTTCTTTGAGGCACTCCGGGGAGTCATCGACCCTGAAGAGAAGAGAAAGGTGATTGGTGCCAAATTCATACGCATTTTTGAGCGTGAAGCAAAAAAAACCGGTGCTGCATACCTTCTGCAGGGCACAATATACCCTGATATCATAGAAAGCGAGGGCGGAATAAAAAGCCACCACAATGTCGGAGGTCTTCCTTATGATATCGACTTTGAAGGATTAATTGAGCCTTTAATTGATCTCTACAAGGATGAGGTAAGAGAAGTTGCAGGAGCGCTTGGCCTTCCTTTGGAAATTCAGCACAGAATGCCTTTTCCGGGCCCCGGACTTTCTGTCCGCTGCATAGGTGAGGTCACAAAAGAAAAGATTGCAATTGTAAGGGAGGCAAACGCAATTGCAGAAGAGGAGATCGTTGAGAAATACTCCCCCTGGCAGTGTTTTGCAGCAGTTATAGGCCTTGGAACAGGTGTGAAGGGTGATGTCCGCCTTCATGGCTGGATTGTTGCAGTCCGTGCAGTGTACTCCCGTGATGCAATGACAGCAGAGCCTGTTGAGATCTCCTGGGAGACGATGCATAAAATATCCTCAAGGATTACTGCTGAAATTCCCGAAGTTGCAAGGGTTGTATATGATATAACGCCTAAACCGCCGGCAACAATCGAATACGAATAAATTATCTGAAAACAGCCGCATTTTGCTGCTGAAAAATAAATCCTCCGGAGAAGAAAGAAAAATGAATTTCAAAAATTCTTCGGAATAAATGTTTTTTAAAAAAAAGTAAAAATCTGGAAAAAAAATAAGGAAGTGAATTTAAAAAATGGCAGAAAAAATGAGCGCAAAAGAGCTTGAGGATGCCTATTTCATGAAGGCCTTCGGGCGTGATCTAAAGATTGTGAAGGGCAGCGGAAGCTATGTGTGGGATGAGGATGGAAAAAAGTATCTTGACTGCGTTGCAGGAATTGCTGTATGCAGCACAGGTCACTGCCACCCGGAAGTTGTGGAGTCTGTGTGCTCGCAGATTAAAGAGCTTATACATATCTCAAATCTGTACTATGTCCCAAATCAGGGAGAGCTTGCAAAAAAAATTGTTGAGATATCCAAAATTCCCGGCGGAAGGGCGTTTTTCTCAAACTCCGGCGCTGAGGCAAACGAGGGTGCAATAAAGCTTGCAAGAATCAGAACCGGCAGGAAGAATTTTGTTGCATTCGTTGACGGCTTTCACGGAAGGACAATGGGCTCACTTGCAGTAACCCACAAGCCCGCAATCAGAGAGCCTTTTGAGCCGCTTGAACCAAAATGCACATTTGTTGAATATGGTGATTTTGAGGCTCTTTCAAAGGCAGTTGATGAGAACACAGCTGCTGTCATTGTTGAGGGAATACAGGGGGAGGCAGGAATTGTGCCGGCACCTGAGGGCTTTTATGAAAAAGTCCGCAAAATCTGTGATGAAAAAGGCGCTCTTATGATCTGCGATGAGGTGCAGACCGGTATGGGAAGGACAGGGGAGTGGTTTTACTACCAGCACACCGGTGTTTTGCCTGACATCGTCTCAATGGCAAAGGGAATTGCCAGCGGATTTCCGATGGGCGCAATAGTTGCGCGTGAAAACCTTTCATTCAATCCCGGCGAGCATGGAAGCACCTTTGCCGGAGGGCCGGTTGTCTGTGCAGCGGCGCTTTCAACAATTAAGGTTATTGAAAAGAGCTTATCTGATATCCCAAAAAAAGGCCGGATGTTTATGGAAGGCTTAAAGGAGTACTCGCCAAGGGGAATGGGCCTTATGATAGGAATACCTGCAGGAGAGGAGCGCAGCAAACAGATTGCAGCCATCTGCCGTGAAAATGGTGTTTTGGTCAACTGCGCCTCACATGGAACAATTCGTCTGGTTCCGCCGCTTACTATTTCAAATGATGAGATAAAAGAGGCCGTATCTGTAATCAAAAGCGCATTTGAAAAAACTGCCTGAGCTGAAGAGGGAGAGGGGGATTTTATGGAAACCAAAAAAAGCTTCATGCCGGTCACAGACAGAAGTCTGAGAATTGTCCGCGGCCAGGGATGTTATGTATGGGATGACGCAGGAAAGAAGTACCTTGACTGTGTTGCAGGAATTGCAGTATGCAGTCTAGGACACTGCCATCCGGCTGTTACAGAGGCGATATGCACACAGGCAAAAAAGCTTGTCCATACCTCAAACTTATATTACCCTTCAAACCAGGAGGAGTTTGCAAAAAAGCTTGTTGAAATAACAGATATTTATGAGGGCAATGTCTTCATGTGCAACTCCGGTGCTGAGGCAAACGAGGCAGCCTTAAAGCTTGCAAGGCTTAAAACCGGCAGGAAAGAGTTTGTATCTTTCAAAAATGCATTCCATGGCAGAATCAGCACACCTCTGTGCACAACATACAAACCCGAAATAAGAGAGCCCTTCTCTGATTTCGGGCCCAAATGCACCTTTGTTGACTATGGTGACGCCGCGGCCCTTAGAGATGCAGTCAGTGATGAGACAGCGGCTGTTATAGTTGAGGGAGTCCAGGGCGAAGCCGGTGTTCTTCCTGCACCTGCCGGCTTTTACGAAAAAATACGTGAAATCTGTGATGAGAATGGTGCTCTTATGATCTGCGATGAAATTCAGACCGGATTTGGAAGAACAGGCGAGTGGTTTTATTACCAGAATACTGATGCAGTGCCTGACATCATATCAATGGCAAAGGCAATTGCAAACGGACTTCCTATGGGTGCAATAGTTGCGCGAAAGGATTTGTTCTTTTCAAAAGGGGAGCACGGAAGCACATTTTCCGGAGGGCCTCTTGTCTGTGCGGCAGGGCTTGCAGCAGCAGAAGCGTTAAAAGAGGTTATCCCTTCAGTCCGTGAAAAATCAGAGCTCTTTAAAAAAGGCCTTGAGAAAAGAAATCCCCGTGTGTGCGGGCTGATGATAGGGTTTGATGTGGAAAACTCAAATACTGATGTAAGGGATGAATGCATGAGGCAGGGGCTTTTGGTAAACGCTGCCGGCAAAAGAACAATAAGGCTTTTGCCGCCGCTTACAATCGAAAAGAAAGAGATTGAAACAGCATGCAGCATAATTAACGGTGTTTTGGATGAAGAATCTTATTAGGAAAGTATTTGAGGGCGGCGGCTATGTTTTTGCAACAAAGGCATCTGATATTGCCAAAGAGTCGGGGTTTTTAAATCCTGCACGCCTTGCAAGCAATGAAAACCCTAAAGGCCCGTCTAAAGCTGCGGTTATAATGGCTGAAGATTCTTTGAAAAATTCAAACCGCTATCCTGATGAAACTGCAAAGTCCCTTGTAAATGCACTAAGAAACTATCATGGCGACTACAGAATAGTCACTGGTGTCGGAATGGACGGTGTTATTGAAAATGTAATCCGGACATTTGTTGACTGCAGGGACAAAGTCTGCATAAGCACACCAACATTTTCATTCTATGGTCTTGCAGTTGCCGCACAGGGTGGAGAGGCTGTAAATGTCAGGCGAAATGACGATTTTTCTGTTGACACAGAAGAATTCATCAAAGGATGCAAAGGTGCAAAACTGGCATTTCTCTGCACGCCAAACAACCCGACCGGGACTGTGACACCGGTTTTTGATATAGAGTATATTCTTAAGAATATTGACTGCATGCTTTTTTTGGACAATGCATACGTTGATTTCTGCGACATTGATTACAAAAGCCTTGCAAAAAAATATGACAACCTGATAATCGGAAGAACGATGTCAAAGGCATTCGGGCTTGCAGGAATGAGGGTTGGATATGCGTTTGTCCCTGAGTGGTATGAGCCATATTATATCAGGGCGCAGACACCTTTTGCGCTCAACTCTGTATCAATAGCAGCTGCTCTTGGTGCTCTTTCTGATGAAAAATATGTATCAGATTATCTCTCTCATGTTTTAATGTGGCGAAGCCGCTTTGAAAAGGAGTCAGGATATCCTGTTTATCCGTCAGGAGCCAATTTTGTAATGATTGATGTGTCACCGCTAAAAAGCGATGATGCAGTTTTTAGACTTGCAAAAAAAGGTGTAATTGTCAGGTCATGCGCAAGCTTTCCGGCACTTGGCGAGAACTTCATCAGGGTAAGCATTGGTGAATCATGGGAAAACGAACTCTTCTTAGAAGCAATAAACGAGATTTAAATCATGATGGTCTGTATTACAGGAACACCCGGCACCGGAAAATCCTCGGTTTCAGAAATTCTCAGAACGAAAGGCTATAATGTTGTGTCACAGAATGATACAGCTAAAGACTACATCATCTGCGCTGATTCCGGCCGTGATACTGATGTCATTGATGAAGAGTGCTGGATTGATAATTTCACCCCTTTTGACGGAATAATTGAGGGGCATATTACACATCTTCTTCCATGCGATAAGGTGATTGTATTAAGATGCAGGCCGGACATTCTAAAAGAGCGCCTTTTAAAAAGAGGATATGGGAAGGAGAAGATATCTGAAAATGCCATGGCAGAGGCTCTTGATGTGATTTTAATTGAGGCTCTTGAGAATCATTCTGAGAGTAGCATACTGGAGATTGATACAACCGCAGTTTCACCTGAAAAAACCGCATGTGAGATCTCGGATTTTATCCAAGGAAAAATTCCCTCCCGCTTTGGTGACATTGACTGGTCTTTATTTTTAGGTGATGATATATGACGCTTGACAACTACCGCTCAAAGGCTGCATTCATAATATCCCCTTTTGCACGGGGATTTGTCCGGATTGGACTTACGCCAAACTCATGCACAATACTGGCTTTTGCCGCCGCGGCTGCTGCCGGCTTTGCCTTTTATAAATCCCTGGTCTTTGCCGGAGTGATTCTTGTATTTGTAAACGCCTTCTTTGACGCAATCGACGGTGCAATAGCACGTGAAATGAATATCGCAAGCCCACGCGGAGATTTTTTGGATCATGTCCTTGACAGATATGCCGACATCTTCATAATATGCGGTATCTTTGCAGGAAGCCTTGCACCCTGGCCGGTAGGAGTCTTTGCATTAACAGGTGTTTTAATGTCATCATATCTTGGAACGCAGGCGCAGGCGGTTGGTGCGGGAAGATTTTATGGTGGTATTTTAGGCCGTGCCGACAGGCTGGTTCTTTTAATTTTTGCAGGAATGCTTACTGTCTTTTTCCCCGAAAGCATCTTTGAGCTAAGCATTCTCGGCTGGGTTTTGGTTGTCTTTGGAATTTTAGGTCATTTCACGGCAGTCCAGCGCTTTGTGCATGTATGGAAAGAGCTTAAAAGATAAATTTTTTAAAAAATAATTTGAAAATTTATCTTAACCGGCAATACATTTTTTAAAAAAATTTTCTTCGGGATATATCTGAAACATTCTGAATTTTAGTGATAGTAAGATTACAATGATAATAAAAAAGTTTAGTATTTAGTAATTTTTCTCAAGTGCATTTATCACAGAATCCAAAAAATACAGGCTTCCTTCTACTCCTGCAAGAGGCCTGTGCCAAAGCATTTTCTGATGCCTTACTGGAAATGTCAGACTGACAAACGGAATTTGGGGAAATCCTGCATATTCAAATGATGAACCGATGATAAGATCAGGCTTTTCTTTTGCTATTTCAGATTTAATCCGGCGCATGTCAGTCTCCTGTCTGCCTTTGATGCCAAAATCCGTTTCAACATCTCCGTTTCTGCCTCCCAAAGCGGCAATATCGCAGTCAAGATATTCCTTTAGCATTCCGCATGCAAATTCGGCATAGCTTTTGGTTGAAAAAACAGCCGCACGCGGAGGATCGTTTCTTCTCAGATACTTATCGCCTGCTTTGGTTAAAATCTCACGAGCCTCTTCTGTTAAGTTTAGTACTGGCTGTGTATCTGCATCAGGAAATTCTTTTGAAAGCTGTAAAAATGCCTCCTCTGTATTTGAAAGACCGAGAATTGAAAAAGTGTTCTCTACAGCGCCTGTGATGTAGTCAGGATTTATGGTTATTGAATTGAATGAGGGATGCATTATGCTTTCATATGAATCATTGAAAAAAACCGACGCTGCTGAAATGCCGGAGAGGTCCAACAGCCGCTTTGCCTCATACAGGCTGCCTCTTGAGAAGGGATCAAGAGAGCATATGCCCTCTATGTTTACACCCTCTCTCTCCTCACTGCATTTCGGCTGCAATGCCTCAGCGGCACTTTTCCACCCAAAGTCAAAATCACCCTTAAATCCTCCTGCATCAACGATTATGCAGTCATAATCAGAAAGAGCGCCTTTTATGTCCTCACCTGTTGCACTGGGAACGCATGTGTTTATAATGGCTGTCTTTAAACATAGCTGCGATACGCTTTCAACGACTTCGCAGAGCCGTTCGCATGCTCCAAAAATGACCTCATCCTCCACAATAAATGTGCTGTATAAAGTGTCCGGTATTGCCATATCAGCATAGATGTAGCAGCCTGATGATCCGTGTATGATGACGCCCAAATCTTTTATTCCCGCAAGTGCTGATGCAGCACCTGTCATTGCACATGGCCACAGCGGATTTGCGCAAAGCCTACTCATTTATAAATCTCCTCCACTGCAAAAGCATCTGTTTAACGCCGGCTGTTCCGACAGGCGTGTAAAAGGGAACAGGGATTACAGCACCGTCAGGGTCCGGAATTATTCCTGTTAAATCTGCAATGTCTTTGAAAAGCGAGCTTTCAGCTTTTTGAAAGCCAAAAGAGTCAAAAGAAATTTTTTCTCCTCTTAAATCCTCAAATGAAGAGAAGACTTCTTTTTGGTGTGCAATCTCTAAATTTACCGCATCATCAGGATTTATTCCAAGATGATGTCCGGCTTCTTTTAAAAAATCCAGTGCACCACAAACTCCGCAGGGATAAGAAGATATGCATGGCAGTCCGGTTATACCTTCAAAATACTCTTTAATCTCTCCTGAAGCATCATCCCTGATAACGCAGAGTGATGCATCACAAAATTTTTTTATGTCACTTGTTGTTGTATTTCTGATAAATCTCACATTTACGTCAGCGCCAAGAAGTTTTAAAAGCCGTTTCACTTCGAGAAAATTATTCTCAGCCTCAAACTCCAGGTTTTTTTCACCGATTATATTAACTGAGGGTGTTTTGTCATCCCAAATTATTTTAGGAGATTTTTCAGAATTTTGTCCTGATTTAATGTTTTTTAAATCAGGCGTTTTAATTAGTTTTGATGCGCTCTTAAGAGCTGATATAAAGCCTTTATCAAAAGAGCCTCCGAGAAATCCTGATGCACGAACAGGGATTATCGGTATTTCTGACCTGCTTTTAAATTTGGAACATACTGATTCGATGTCATCGCCGATTGTATCACTGATGCATGTTCCTATTACAAAGATACACATAAAATCCTCATCCAAAGCCTCTTTTATGGAATCATTAAGGCTGTCCTCGCCGCCAAAGATTATGTTTTTTTCATCCATTGCAGACGAGAAAATATCCGGAATTTCAAAACATTCGTTGTAGAGCATTGATGAGTGAAGAACAGATGATGCCTGATGACAACAGCCTTTTGGCCCGTGCACTATTGTTGCAGAATCCCGTAAAAATGCGGTTACTGTTAAGGCGCCTGTTACAGTGCAGCCATCATGCCTTGATATATTTTTGTGCAAGAGTTTCGAGGTCATCCATTGAAAGCGGAGTTGGTTTTTTGTCAGGGTCAGGGTTTGTATTCATTATTTTATCAGCAAGCTTTCTGTATACATCTGCCTGTTCAGATTCAGGGGCATATTCAATGACTGTTTTTTTGTTCACCTCTGATACTCTTACAATCTGGCTTCGCGGGATAAAACCTGTAAGTTCTGAGTTTATTTTTTCTGCAAATTCTGATACAAGATGGAGTTCTCCTTCAATATTTTGTGAATTGCAGATAACGCCGCCCAATGTACAGCATGGCTTTGATCTTTTTGAAAGACGGGCAATTGCCTTGCAGATATTGTTTGCAGCATAAAGCGCCATGAAGTCCCCGGATGTTACAAGATATACTTCGCGTGCGTAACCCTCCCTCATCGGCATTGCAAATCCGCCGCAGACAACATCGCCCAAAACATCGTAGACTATTACATCGCCGTAGAGCGCGTCTAACTTTTCCAGAAGCTGAAATGTTGCGATGATGCCGCGGCCTGCACAGCCGACACCAGGCTCAGGCCCTCCCGCTTCAACACAGCGGATGCTGTTGTAGCCAGAAAAGACCACATCTTCTGTTGTAATGTTTCCTTCGCCTTTTTCTCTTACAAGATCAAGGACTGTTGGAATCCACTGCCCGTGCATTAACATGCGCGTGCTGTCATGTTTCGGGTCGCATCCTATCTGGAGAATATCTAAGGATTTTTCTGAAAGGGCAGCGGAAAGGTTTGCCGATGTTGTTGATTTTCCTATTCCTCCCTTGCCGTAGAGGGCGATTTGCTTCATTGTTGTATTAGAGTTTGTTTTTGGAAGTGAAATATTGTTGGTGAATAATTTCTTTTGATTGTCAGTTGTTTAAAATATGATAGAAGCTATAATTTTCTTCAGGTTATATCTTAAATGTCAGTAATAAGCGATTCTGTTAATATTATGCGTTTTCTTTTCAGCCCTTTTAAGAAGTTAATAGCACTGTATCTGATATCTGTAATTGCTCTGTCCTTTCTGGAAGTATTCAGAATTTCGCTTGTATATCCGATAATCAATTATGGTCTTGGAGTTGAAAACCAGCCTAAACTTCTTGATGCATTTTATGATTTTTTACTGCCCTCTTCTATGAATCCCTTTGTTGCATCTGCTCTATTGCTTCTTGCCACAACAGTTGTGATTGCCGGGATATATGGTGTAGTTGCATATGGTGGTTCATATGTTTTTTCTACAGTTCGTGATTCACTTGACAGAAAGGTATTTGAAAGGATAAAAAGCAGGCCCTATAGTTATTTTGCAGGGAAAAAACAGGGGGATTTGTTATATATTGGTCAGGGTGCTGTTCTTGAATCAAGTAATGCCATCAACCAGTTTGTTGAGCTTTTAAGAAACGGTTTTATGTCTCTTTTTTATCTTTTACTCTTGTTTTACCTTTCATTCTGGCTGACAATCGGTGTAATGATCCTTGGATTTTTTTATGCTTTCATTGTAAAAAAATCCCTTTTTTCCCGTGTTTATCGAAACAGCAGTGTTTTAAATACTTCTTTGATGGAAAAATCTGTTGTCTACCAGGAGTTCATCACCGGAATTAAAACAATATTCATCACAGGCTCTCTTGACTACTGGTCAGAAAAATATGATTCTGCGGTAAAAAAATTAAAAAAAGCCTATACCAATGTTTATGCTTTGGGAAAAATTCCATCCCTAGCAAACGATTTCATAATGTTTTCAATCATTGCTCTTGGGGGTATTTTATTATACATTTTCACTGGTGGGGATTTTATTCCATATGTTGGAATATTTGGAACATTTATGCTTGGACTTTACAGGCTTGTCCCATCTCTTACCAGTGTCCAAAGTAATCTTTCATCATTAGTGCAATATCTGCCCGCGCTGGAGCTTGTGTATGATATATTAAGTTATGAAGATAATGAGAAGTCATATGAAGCTGATGTATGTAAGTTAAAGTTTTCTTTTACTGACAAAATAGAATTTAAAAATGTCTCATTCAGGTATAATGAAGATACCGGAGATCTAATTCGGAATATTTCCATTGAAATTTTTAAGAATTCAAAAATTGCGATAGTCGGAAGTTCCGGTTCCGGGAAAACTACAACAGCAAATCTTCTGGCACTTTTATACAAACCCTCATCCGGGGGAATATTTGTGGATGGTGTGAATTTAAATGATATTTCTCATGATGATTATATTAAATCACTTGGATATATCGGTCAGGAAACATTTGTCTATCATGATACTATAAAGGAGAACATCAGATTTGGCCAGGATTGTACTGATGAGGAGATAATAGAGGCTGCAAAACTTGCTGATGCCCATGGCTTCATATTGCAGACTTCTCATGGTTATGAAACATTAATCGGAGATCAGGGTTTAAAGCTATCAGGAGGTCAAAGGCAGAGAATTGCAATTGCACGTATAATATTAAGAAAACCCCGGATTCTTCTCCTGGACGAAGCAACAAGCTCTCTTGATAATTTATCCGAACAGAGGATAATGGAATCAGTGGACAGATTATCTGAAAATATGACTGTAATTATTATTGCACACAGGTTGTCCACCATCCAGGATGCGGATATGATTTATATTATGAAAGACGGACTCATTGTTGAGTCGGGAAGTCATATGATGCTGATGGATAAAAAAGGAGAATATTATACATTATATACCCACCAGGAGGAAGATTGCTGAGTTGAATAATAAATTTAGTTTATTTATGCAATATCTTTTAAAATCATCTCCCTGATATAAATATTTGCCGGGCATTCCGGGTTGTAATTCATTGTATATTTCTGCATATCACGTGTTTTGATATCATAATCATTTATGTCCATAGCCAGAAGGTTTAGTAATTTTCCATTGAATTCATCGTAACTATCATCGTTGGTTTTGCAGATGTCTGGCAGGGAGAAATCATAAACCGGGCTGCCTGTATAATTGCATACCAGAATCTTTTTACCCCATCCAAAAGCCTCAATGGATGCTGTAGAACAGAATGATATTACTACATCGCTCAGGTCCATTGCTTCATATACTGAAAACTTATCATAATCTGAATATAATGGTATAAATTCTGTTCCGAAATATCTCTTAAAATACTCGTACTCACCCGGGTCGTTCCTGGCAAATGCAACAGCGAGAGGAATGTTATTTTCATTGCTGAATCTTTTCAGATATTCTGCAAGTTTATCCTGTGTTTTCTTAAGTAAGGGATAATCGGCAGTTTGCATGATTGCTTCCCTGTATTGGGAAACCAGGCATAAGTCATATTTTATTTTATTATTCTGATTATTCAGGAAATATTTATATATACTTCCTTTTAATGATCCGATCTGATGAAAATTTTTTATTTTTGAGCCTGATTTGATATAAAAATTCTTTTCTATATCCCCAAAACAAAAGAAATTCTGTACAGTGGCAAGTGCGGGTTTGCAATGTTCATCGCAGCATTCTTCATTAGCAATTCGCAAGGCATTCTGGATGACATAGAAGGTTGATCTTTCATAATTCTTAGAAACCCAGTCCAAAAGAGGATTATTGTCAATGAACGAGATTGTAACTTTGGGCCTGACACAGTCAAAATATGCCAGAACATAGGATCTATAGATTCTGCTTGTTAATTTTAATCCCGGGTCCTTATGTGTTGTAAAAAGGCGTTTAATCAGGAAGTACAGTATTTTTGTACCAATCCTGATATTTTTAATGCCATTATATAAAATTTCATAATCCAGGTCAAATAGAATATACTTTCCAAGGAATTCACTCCCGGACTCATTGAAAATTAAAATATCTGCATTTTTTGGTGATGATAATTTAATTTCACTGATAATATTGTATATTTTTGTTGTCATCTAAATCTTATATCAAAGGCTGTTATTCCTGAAAATTTCTATTATTTCTTCCTGAGAGAGGAGTTTGACGTCAGATGACAGGTAATTTTTATTAACTGCCTTGACAAAGCCACCGGGCATTTCAATAATGTCGTCACTGTATGGATTATATGAGTGAATTATGAACATTTCGTCATTTTCATATGCATTTTCAGATTCAGTCTCGGTCATCAGCTCCTCGTAAAGTTTTTCACCCGGCCTTTTTCCGATTATTTTTACCGGTGTCTTATCATCTATTGAATATATACCCGAAAAGTGCCGTATCATAGACTCGGCAAGATGTTTGATATTAAGGGCAGGCATCTTAAAGATAAAAATCTCTCCGTATCTTGATAACTGCCCTGCTTTGAGGATTAGTTCGACGGATTTGGGAATGCTCATGATAAATCTGGTCATCTCCGGATCGGTTATTGTGACAGGTCCCCCGCTTTTAATTTGCTGCATAAATGTCGGAATAACCGATCCTCTTGAACCCAGTACATTTCCAAATCTTACACAGGAAAATGTGGTTCTCCTGTTACCCTTGTATGAATTGGCGGCAAGTGTCAGTCTCTCAGCAAGCAGTTTGGTTGCACCCATAACATTTACCGGATTTGCTGCTTTATCAGTACTTATCAGGACCACTTTTTCCACATTTTGGTTAAGGGCGGAATTTAAGACATTTTGTGTACCGATAATATTGGTTTTTACAGCATCAAACGGATTATATTCACAAAGGGGGACATGTTTCAGCGCTGCCGCATGAAAAACAATATCAATCCCTTCAACAGCCCTGTCAAGACGTTCTTCATCCCTGATATCGCCTATGAACAAACGCAGTTTTTCAAGTCCCAGTTCTTCTCCCAGTTCAAAGAGAGCTGTTTCATTGTTGTCGAGGACCCTGATTGTATTTATATCCAATTTAACAAGTTTTTTAACAAGTTCTTTTCCAATTGAACCCGTTCCCCCGGTTACAAGAATTGATTTACCTTTATAATAGCCGGAATAGTCCATTCTTAATCATCCCCGTAGAATTCCTTTATTTTATTGATGACATAATCCATTTCTTCTTTCAAAATCCCCGGATAAAAGGGAATGCTGATAATTTTTTCAGAAATATCTTCTGTTACAGGTAACTTACAATTATATTGGAGTTCTGACTGATAATAATGTGTTTTATGGACGGGGGTGAAGTAGATCTTTGTCATTATTCCGGAATCCTCCATGAATTTTATAAGGGAATCACGTTCTTTGGCCAGAAATGAGAATAGCTGGTAGACGTGGAAATAGTTGTCGGGGACATCCGGCAGTTCAATACCTTTTATTCCACTTAATCCTTCGATATAATACCGGGCATCCGATCTTCTCATGTTAATAATTTTGTCAGCTTTTCTCATTTGGGATAAACCCAGAGCAGCTGTAATATTCGACATACGGAAATTATATCCGAGAGTTACGTAGTCCATTACGGCATTCGTTGAAAAATAGTCTGCAGTTTCAAGGCGGCCATGAGACCTGACAAGCTTCATATTTTCATATAAATCTCTTGAATCCGTGACAATTGCGCCTCCGTCTCCGGTTGCAATTATTTTATTCTGGCAGAAACTCATCATAGCAGAGTCCCCGAAAGTGCCTGCTTTCTTATCATTTACTGACGCCCCGAATGCCTCTGCGGCATCTTCGATCAAAAGAAGATTTTTATCGTCGGCAATCTCCCGGAGTTCCTTTATCATACACGGACAGCCTCCATAATGAACAGGCATTATGGCTTTCGTCTTTGGAGTGATTTTTTCAATAACATCATCCGGATCGAGACCGCAGGTCTTTTCTTCAATATCTGCAAAAACAGGTCGGGCACCTACAAATTTCGGTGAATTGGCCGTTGATATAAATGTAAACGAAGGAACTATAACTTCATCTCCGTCGCCGATCCCGTGGGCGATAAGGGCGGCATGTGTTGCAGATGTTCCTGAATTGAAAGTAAGACAATATTTTGTGCCGATATACGATGCAATCTCCTCTTCAAAAGATTTAACATTTTCACCCACAGCCCAGTTCATGCCGGAACGAATTGCATCACTTACTGAGGTTACATCGTCTTCATCCCAGTACATCTTAAAAAGCGGTATTTTCCAGGTCATGATAATCCTTATTTTTTTGTTATGGTTTTTTTTATTTTCGCAGGTACGCCGAATGCTGTTGCATTGTCCGGGATGTCGCAATTAACGAAGCTATAAGCTCCGACGACCGAATTTTCTCCTATTGTTACTCCGGGCATGATTGTGCTGTGCGTGCCTATCCGGCAGTTCTTTTTCAGAATTACCTGACCTCTTTTATTGTCTATAGTTGAGACAGAATATATTGAACAATGAGAACCTATTTGAACATCGTCTTCAATTATTACACCGAATTTTGCATTTATATATGTGAATGCCCCGATATCTGTCTTATATCCTAGTTGTAGATTCTCTTTATTCCTGACAATCCAGTTGTATTTTGTTGGTCTGCCTTCTTCTATTTCCGGGTATTCCCATTCTTCAAATCTCATCAGAATGTCTCCCTTATTAAAAAGAAGGCTTCAGCGTAAAAGAAACCGGCTTCACTGCCTCTCTTTTTTGCAAGAGCTTCAATCGCCTCAGGGGAACGGGGATGTGGGAATTTTTTTAATTCTGATTTATAAGATCTAAATGCTTCTATTTTTTCAGAAAAGGTTTCTGAAATATCACAATACGCTGTAGGTGCAAAGGGTGCAATAGCCTGACCCCATTCGGTCTCGGATAGTGTTTCATAAGCCAGAATCTTTTGAACATCACAATTAACCGGTCGTAATGCAACTAGAGCGGATTCAAATATTACTCTGTGGTCTCTATGAAGATCTCCCTTATAAGGAATATAAGCAATATCCGGGTTTACTGTTTTTACAACATCGGTAAGCCTGTCTGAAATTTCTTTTTGTGGAACAGTATCAAGGATTACGGTTTTAAAACCAAGTTCTATCACTTTTTTTATTCCTAAAATTTCTATGGCTTTATTAATCTGTTCATTTCTGGTTTCAATATAATTATCTGTCCAATCTGGAGGATAGGCAGTTGTTGTGATGCATAGTGTTACGTGATCCCCTGATGCCGTATGTTTGGCTATTGTTCCGCCGCATCCAAGCGTTTCATCGTCAGGGTGTGGAGCTATTACTAGAACATTCATTTTTTTTCTGCTGCAATAAACCATCTTGAATTTTTCAGAGGATTTTCAAAAGACCTTTCCAGATTGTTTAAATATTTTTTCTCACCTGTAGAACTTTGAATAAAGTGTTTATCAAGGGAATAAAAATTTGGGAAGATTTCTTCATGAAGCTCAATATCAAATATATTAAAATCCTTTAACAACATGCTAATTTCTTTTAAGTCATAAAAATGTTGCAACTCTCCATCTTCATAGCCACCTTCCAGAAGATATGAATTGTTATTCATATATTTACCCCTGCCAAATTCTGAGCTGTATATCGATCGTAAACTTATAAAAAGATAGGCATCATCTTTCATTATCCTATAAATTTCAGAGATAATATTTTCTGATATTTCATTATTCACATGATCCAGAACCCCATCAGATAAAACAAGGTCAAATGTTTTATCATTAAAAGTCATGTCCTGTGCATTCTGTACCATTATTTCCGGCTGGAAACCATATTGATTCATTCTCTCCTTAGTATTTGTTATTGCAATCTCTGAGAGATCGATTCCTTTGGTCTGGATTCCCTGCTTAAAAAGAAACTCTATGGAATTCCCATTGCCGCATCCAACATCCAAAGCCAGATCAACATTTTTCCTTTTAACATATTCGTTAACTCCAACTCTTCTCTGAACGTACCTGGAGATGAATTTAATCATAGGCTCTGTTATCTCCCATCTCCCTCCACTCATTTTACCATATACTGAGTTCCAATTTGTCACTATTTCACCCTAATTCCAAGAATTTTTTTTTACCATCAAATTATCATCAATATCGATTTCTTTTATTATTTTTAATATCTTTTGAGTGCTATAACTGTCTCCATAATAATTTTGATCAGTCCCGTTGATTATTGAATCAACAAATTTTTTATCAAATATTAATTTGTGAATGGTTTGTTTAATAATATCTATTTCATGTGGAATAAAAATCACATTTCCGGCATTTAACCTGCCTTTCTGTCTATTACCCACATTTATTGCCGGTTTTTTTAGAAACGGAGCCTCCAGCAGACCACTGCTTGAATTGCCGATTAGGCATGTTGCATGTCGCAGAGCATTAATAAATTGTAATCTGTCGAGGTTTTCGAATATTTTTATATTCTTATTTACTCTACATTCCTCTATTGCCTTTATAATCCCATGTGATCCAGGGTCACTATTAGGGTAGATAATAACTGCCTTAATCTCAAGTTTGTCTATTGCATCTATTGTAGCTCTCATTTGCATATACGAACTTTCAACTTCTGATGATAATGGATGCTGTAAGACAACTACGAACGGTTCAGATTCATCACCCAGATTAAAATCAAGTGATTGGGACAATTCATCTCTTGTCAAAAATGTTGTATTTCTTATCCTGTCCAAACTTGGATTTCCAACATTAAACACTCTAAATTCTTCCTCTCCCATCTCTAAGAGATTTCTCCGGAACTTTTCACAAAAAGTAAAATGAATATGTGATAATTTGGATGTTGCATGCCTTATAGGATCATCAGCATTTCCATAAGGTTCATCTCCTCCACCTATGTGGATTACTGGGATCTTTATATAATTTCCAACTATTGCTGTGGCTATAGATTCTTCACGATCACCCAGTACAAGTAAATAATCTGGTTTGAGCCTTTCAACAGTCTGAACGAGCGACTGTATTAATATTCCAATTCCTTTAGCTCTGGATCCATCTGTATTTGAATCAAGAATGTAATCGATTTTTTCTGCAATATTAAACCCGTCTTTTTCAATTAGTTCTATAGTACTTCCATACTTTTTTAGCAGATGAGTTCCACATGCAATTATTTTAAAATCAATTTCAGAATCCGAATCCAGTTCTTTAAAAACAGGATACATTATATCATAGTCTGATCTTATTCCACTTATTGCAATAATTTTTTTAACCATTTATTCACCTAATATCAAAAATAGATCTTTAAATTCATGGATTTCATAGTCGATATCCGAATTTCCCGGTTCAGATGAGTAATCTCCTCTCAATAATCGAATAGTTGTAAAATTCAATTTTTTTGCGCCCTTAAAATCAATATATGGATTGTCTCCGATATAATAAATGTTATTATTGCACGCTTTCAAAGATGCTTTCCTAAAAGGAATCTCAGAAGGTTTAGGAGATTCTGTTTCATATGTGAAAATGATAATATCAAAAAAATGTAAGATATTGAGGGTCTCCAGTTTTCTTTTTTGACGTTCAGGTCTCCCATCACTTATTATTCCCAAAGTATACCCTTCAATTTTTAACCGTTCAATAGTAATTTTTACATCATAATATGGATAAATATTGCACTTAGTGTTATTAAAAAGATCAACTACCTTTGAAATAGGATAATCAATATTTAGAATTTTCAGAGCATCATCAAAAATATATGGATAACTGCTACCTTTTTCTAAATAGATCCTCATTAATGTGTTATATGAGATTTCCTTGTCTATATGAAATATATCTTCAAAAAAAGATGAAATGTTTTTAAATGCTCCAATGTAATATTGGCGGGCATCGTAGAGTGTGTTATCAATATCAAAAAAAATTGCAGATTTCATAAATTCACTTAATATAAAATATTTCTGAATAATATCTTGACATAGTCAATCCTTCAATAAAAGAATCACTTTTTATTGGTTCATTCCCCTTTATTATTGAAATAAGGTTTGGAATTATTGTATTGTCTGCCATAACCGAGAGAATGGAACCCCCGCCAAACCGGGTGTTAAGGTCGAGGAATTTGATCCCTTCATCATTTTTTATACATTGGAGGCATGATGGACCAAATAATTGAAGTTCTTTTACAATAACTTCTGCAATATCAATCAGTTCTTTATCGAATACTGTTGTAGACTTTACTGAGATCCCCGATTCGGTTTTTGTTCGGATCCTTGGAACTATAGATAATGCATTTCCTTCGTTATCTGCAAGAATATCAATGGAATATTCGTCTCCGGAAAGATATTCCTGAATAATTGGCTCTTGAACCGTTTTGATATAATGTTCCATTTGGCATTTATTATTAATAATATGGACATCCTGGCCTCCTCTCCCAAATCTGGGTTTAATCAGACAGGGATATTCAATTTCCTGACCTGAAAATTGTGATGGGACAGAAATATTTATTTTTCTTAAAAAATCATAGGTTCTGATCTTGTCAGCGCAGATTTGCACAGATTTATATTCCGGGCAAATAATCTCAATTCCAATTTCATTAAAAATTTTTTTATTTTTAGATAAACTAAGTAACTCGGTTTCGGGTCCTGATAAGATTGCATCAGGGTTTTCTTTTTTACAAATCTTTTCCATTTCCGAAATAAAATTACGATGATCTCCAGTTGGAACAGTGTATAACTTTTTTAGTAAAGGGTGGCAGAAAGGGAAAGGATCTGAATCTGTTCCGATAATCTCGATTCCTCTTTTTTGCAATTCGAGGATAAATCCCCAGGATGCCATGCTTCCAACTGCAGTGCGGACAATTCTCATTCTCATAGTTATTTAATATCCCAAAAAAATATTTGTTGATCCTTTTTTATTGGCTTTTTTGTTTTTCTTCCAATTATCTTTAACATATACTTTGGGGGAAGTCCATCTCCTGGTCTCTTAAAGGAGAGCATCTCCTCATCTATTATAATATCTTTTTCCATATCATTCTTTGCCACAATACTTTTCCTGGCGATATTGATATTCTCTTTTTCTGCATCGGAGGGGCGCTTGATTCCATCACCCATGGCAGATTCTACATCCCGGATTGCAGTAACCATTGCCTTTAATTCATCCGGCTCGAGCGAACTCCTGTGATCGGGTCCGGGCATTTTTTTATCGAGGGTGAAGTGTTTTTCAATCACTGTTGCACCAAGAGCAGCAGCTGCAATTGGAATTGTAATACCTTCTGTATGATCCGAATACCCGACGGGGAGTTTGAAGGCATTGCGCATGGTTTCCATTGCGTAGAGATTTACACTCTCAACAGGTGCGGGGTATGAAGTTGTACAGTGAAGTAACGTGATATCTGCCGCTCCGTTACCTTCCAATGTATTGACTGCCTCTTCAACCTCCCCGAGGGTTGACATGCCTGTTGACAGTATTATTGGTTTTTGTTTCCGGGCAATATGCTCCAGGAGTGGTATATTTGTTATCTCTCCTGAAGGAATTTTAAAAAGAGGCATTCCGAGCCCCTCAAGAAAGTCTGCACTTACGTGATCGAAAGGGGTGGACAGGAACATAATGCATGTATCATCTGCATATTCTTTTAGTTTAATAAAATCTTCATTACTTAGTTCAAGGGCTTTGATCATATCATACTGCGATTCCGAACAGCCAGTATTCTCTATCTGGTATTGAGCTTTTTCAGCATTCCGGCATACAACCTCTTCAGCTTTGAATGTCTGAAATTTCACTGCATCAGCACCGGATTCTTTTGCAGCATCAATCAGCCTTCTTGCAATGGAGATATCGCCGTTGTGGTTTACTCCGGCTTCTGCAATTATAAAAACCGGTTTGTTTGGAATTTTTTGATTTAAGAGCATTCTTCCTCCTGGTTTTTCTTAATCTCAATAAGTAATTCCGCGATCTTTAAATCGAAAGGCTCATCGATGTCTATACTGTCTTCCCGTTCCATGACATATGGCAATGTATCAGTGCAATAAAAAGTACGATATTCAAGTATTGTTTTAACATCTGCTATAAATATCGCCCCGTTGGGAATGAAGGTTTCAGGTAAATCCTGGCTTCTTCTTGACAGATATTCTTTTCCCATAACAGGTTCCAGATAACCGTTAGTAATTCTAAAGGTCCAGAAAACAGAATGTTCCTCCCTTGTAACACTCACAAGTGAATTCCCTTTCCCTGACCTGAACAGATCAACAGCTTCAATAATATTTATTTCATCTCTAAGGGGAGAGGTGGGCTGTAAAAGGACAATTTTATCTTCATCTTCGAGTTTGTATTCTTCAATGAAATGGATGACGGCGTCTATTGTCGGACTTGAGTCCTCTGCCATCTCACCAGGTCTGATTAGAAATTCGACCCCCTGATCAACGGCGAGTGCCACAATCTCTGAATCATCGGTGGATATAACAATTTTTTCAAAAAATGAAGCTTTTAAGGCGGCATCTATTGTATATTGAATAAGAGGTTTTCCTGCAATCATCTTCAGGTTTTTTCCGGGAATTCTTTTGCTTCCCCCCCTGGCTGGAACAAATGCAAAATATTTTTTTCTTCGGTTCATCTTATCAACTTTTTTTTTATGCAACGACAGTTAATTGTTCATTTCTATTACTAATAAATCCAGGTTCTCTCTCTTATATAATTGCTGAATTTACTTTAAGCTGAATTTCCAGTATATTTCAATGATCGCCTGCCACAGGGGCAAAAATCTTCGGACTATCTCCGATCTGGGTCCGGGAGGTATCCTGTCAAGTGTCATTCTTCTAAACCGAATGCATTTGTACTCCATCGTTTTTTTCTTCAGACTCACAATTTTTTTGATAATTGTCTCCCTGTAATGGTCTGAGATGCTGATATAACCTGGTTTCTCGTTATTAACTGACGGGAAAAATAATTTGTAATATTCTTCTTCATCATTTATGCCAAATAAGTTCCTGTTGCTCTCTTTATAAGTATTGTAAATCTCGACTCTTTGTGATGGACTGAGTAATCTGTATCCCTGTTTTACTGTCGACTTTGAAAAAAGAGCATCGCTCCTGACAGCCCTGAATAAAATTTCCTTGTCATCAAAATTTAAGAATCCTGAATTTAGCATTAAATCCATTCCGAATATATTGAATCCTGGATTATCGTGAAAATCTGATGATGCGCATTCTATGTTTTCGGTACCGGTAATCTCCCTGAAATCAGCAACAATTCCTTTTTTTATTGCCTGGTCAAAGGATCTGCTGATGATCCCGGCATATGGCAGCATCTCTTCAATTACTGCAGTGAATTTTGACCAGTCAAGTGAAAGAGCATCTTCTTTGTCGGAAAATGGCCTGAACTGGGAGAGATATGATTCAAAATCTACGGAAAAAAAAGTATATTTGCCGCACATGTAATAAAAAGATTCGATATATGAGTCCTGCTTACGAAAATAGATGATAATTTTTATATCATATTTTTCCTTAAAAGGTTCTGTAATTTTTTTCAACAGTGATATCTTTTCTTTAAAACGGGAGATGTCATGATCAAAAAAAGATTCTGAGGATAAAATAATATTTCCGCGTTTTGAAAAAATTTCCCTGTGTATCTTTTTGATTATCTTATCTTCGTAATAATCGATGTTTCTTGTCGCATCGTTGAAGTTATCATCCGCTATGAACCTGTATATCCTCTTTTCAATATCATTGTGGCTTAGAATCATCTGTTTCTGATAGAAAAGTCTCAGGAAATTTATATATGAATTGTCAAACAGTCCTCTCTTTTGAAAAAAGAAACCATTTTTATAGAATGATTTCTGATTGCCGGCCAAAAAATTCTGGATGCTTGTTGTTCCTGTTTTTGGAGTGCCTATATGAATGAATAGTTTTGGCTTGCTTTCCATCTCAATATTACTTCTTCTTTCTTTTAGAAAAGCTTTTTCAGAAAAATTTGGTAATTTTGGCTTTAAGGGTTGGTGCATAATGCTCTCAGGTAGTTTGAAGGCCCTTTTTTTTTGCAAACCCAGTCACTCATTCCTGAAACATGGAATGATGATATTTATTGCTACTACAAATAATAATATAATATTGTATGATTCAGTTTGATAAACTAACAGGGCGGAGAAAAAATGAATGAATATTATAAAGAGAAATCAATACTGATTACAGGTGCTGCTGGCAGCATCGGCCAGGCATTGATTGATAAACTCCTTGAATTTGATATAACTTCAATAGGATGTTTCGATAATAACGAAAACGGGGTTTTTGCCTTAAGGGAAAGATATTCCTGTGAAAAATCCGGGAAAATAAAATTTCTTCTTGGAGATATCAAAGATCTGCCTAGGCTTGAGTATGCGTTTAAAGGAGTTGATATTGTTTTTCATACAGCATCATATAAACATGTCCTTGAATGTGAATATAATCCTCTTGATGCTGTAAATACGAATATAATTGGGACTGCAAATGTTGTAAAGGCGGCAATAAACCAGGGTGTAGGTAAGGTAATCTATACAAGCACAGACAAAGCTGCAAATCCTTCCAATACCATGGGGACGTCAAAACTTATGGCTGAGAAGGTGATAGTCGCCGCCAATGAGTATGGGGGAAGAAATACTGTCTTTTCATGCTGCAGGTTTGGAAATGTTATTGGAACAAGCGGTTCTGTAATTCCATTATTTATTAAACAAATAAAAAATGAAAAAAAAGTTACCCTGACCGATCCGGAAATGACCCGATTTATGATTTCACAGGAAAAAGCAATTGATTTGGTCTTAAAAACTGCTATATTGTCAGATGGCGGAGAGATATTTATTTTTAAGATGCCTTCTGTAAAAATTGATGATCTGGCTGATGCCCTTATTGAAAAATATGGTGTTGCGGATAAGGTGATCATTGGGAAAAAACCAGGAGAAAAGATGTACGAAGAGATAATGACTGATGAGGAGTCTTTCCGTGCCTTTGAAAATGACGAGATGTATGTCATTAATCCATATTTAGGCGGCCCGAAAGATCGTAGAGTTGAAGGATTCACTCCTGTTGAAATGATTAAAAATTCATCCGAGATGGATGTCCTGACCAAAGACGAAATCAGTAAAGTTCTTGCCGGAGCAGGTTTATGAAAGTCCTGGTTACGGGTGGTGCCGGTTTTATCGGACGATGGGTGGTAAAGAAGCTTCTCTCCGAAAACCATGAAGTTGTTGTCCTTGATGATCTCTCAAACGGAAGGCTCTCAAATCTTGATGAATTTAGGGATAACAATCTCCTTAATGTAGGTATAGGGGATATAAAGGACAATTCAGTTCTTAACAGAATCTTCACTCCCGATATCGGACTGTGCATTCATCTTGGTGCAAGCATAATTGTTCAGGATAGTATCGATAATCCAAGAAAAACTTTTGAAAATGATGTTATAGGGACCTTCAATGTTCTCGAGAAGGCAAGGGAATACAATACCAAATTTGTCTTCATGAGCACATGCATGGTTTATGATACTGCTTCTCTCACAGGAAAAATATCCGAAACATCAAGAACAAAATCAGGTTCTCCTTATGCAGGTGCAAAACTTGCAGGAGAAAATATGGTCTTATCTTATTATTCTGCTTATAATCTTCCTGTTGTGGTTATAAGACCTTTTAATACCTACGGCCCATATCAGAAATCTTCCGGTGAAGGAGGAGTTGTGCCAATATTTATTGAAAAAACTCTTAGAGGGGAGGAAATAAATATATATGGAAATGGAGAGCAAACCAGGGATTTATTATATGTTGAAGATTGTGCAGATTTTGTAGTAAGAGCTGCAATGTATGATTCTGCAAATGGGGAAATAATTAATGCCGGAACCGGGGTAGATATCACAATAAATGATCTTGCTTTAATGATCTGTAATGATAAATCGAAGATAAAACATATTGAACATATTCATCCTCAGAGTGAGATAGCAAAGCTTGTATGTGACTCTTCTAAGGCAGAACAATTACTTGGGTGGAAGCCTGAAACAGATTTGAGATCAGGTATAGTAAAAACTACTGATTTCTTTAAAAGAGAGTAATTGAATATTCTTTGATTGAAAAGTTTAAGATTTCTGATCAAAATTATAATTTTTTTCTGCAATAACAAAAACAGGTGTTCCATCAATATTTTCATGAATGTATGGAAAAATAGTGAGTTTAAATCTCTTATTTTCAGGTGTTAAGTTTTCAAGGTTTAAATCTTCAAGTACCCATATTGGTCTTTTATCACAGAGAAAAGAACGGTGACACTCCCTTCCTTCATCCCTGTGTAAGGGTGATGATATGGATATGGTATCAATACCAAATAATACTAAATCCGGAAGTTCTCTATGGAGAATTGCAGGAACCTTCGGATTTATCCATGGATTATTATTTGTGTAAATCTCTTGTTTGTTATTTCTGTAATTACCAAAACCTGTTTTTATTATAATTGCTTTTGCATCCCTTATTTCAGGAATTATTTCTAAAATATTATTAACAGTTATACATTCTCCAGGCTCTTTATTTAGATTGATACAGTAGGCTGGTTCAAGAGTCCATGTATGTGGAATACCTTTGGATATAGATTTTCCATTTTTGCAAAAATGAAGAGGCGAATCAAGATGTGTTCCGCAATGGCTGGAGAAAGATATTATACTAGTATTTGAACTATTTCCACTCTCAATTGATTTATCCGGAGTTATATCCATTTCAGGGGTTCCGACATATATCGGTGATGAGCGCTTTAAAGGATGAGTTAGATTTATTAGCATTTTGTAATATATTCCTCCTCAATGTAATTTCTTAACTGGTTTAAATCATTGATAACTATTTCTACATTTGGCAAATTTTTAAAAATATCTGGATCACCTGATTTTATTCTCCCAATAAACCTTGTATTTGTATTTCTGGCGGCTTTCCAGTCATTTATTGCATCTCCTACAAATATCACCTGATTTGAGGGATAGTTCGTAATATTTAAAATATCCTTAATGCAGTCAGATTTTACTTTTGGTGCTCCGTAAATTTTTATAAAATATTTTTGGATGGCTCTCTCATTTATAATTTTAATTAATTCGTCTTCGGGTGTTGCAGAGATTATGTAAAGCGGAAGTTTATGGTAGTTTTTTTCAAGAAAATTCATGGTGCCTTCAACAAATTTAGACTTTATGACGCCTTCATAGACTAATTCTGAAAAGCTCTGACAGAGATAAGTAAATTGTTCTTCTGTTAATGTTTCGTTAAGGATGTTTGAATAAATATATCTGAATTTGTCATATCTTGACATTCCTCCGTTATTTACATGAAATTCTACAATTTGATCTACAAATTTTGGTATATGCGAAAAAAGCTTTCTGAATGCCTCAGTTTTAACAGAAACTGACTCTAAAATAACTCCATCAAAATCAAGAATTATAGCTTTAATCATTATAGATAATAAGTAAAGAAAATATATAGTATTATTGAGGTTGTCCAACGAATCTTCAACTTGTTGGACAGATCTTATCAAAGATCTCACATCCGATGCAAAATAATCTATTTAAATCGAAAAAAGTTCAGTACTTCTCTAAAAATTCCCATCATCTGATACATTCCACATATGTTCTGACCTTTAGCTTATTCCGGATCCATTCCTCTACAAGAATTATGAACATATCAAACCTAAAGGAATCCTCTTCAAC